>CAYOVI010000055.1:0-10484 GCA_964407365.1 uncultured Ferrithrix sp. | reverse complement strand
TCAATAATTGATGTTGCAGCTGCCGGTCCAAGTATTCAGACAGCCATTGAGACTGCAATGTCTCCACTTTGGCGCGAGCGATGTGCGACTGTCGCCTCTCGATATGCATCGATGAACACCGCAGAGCGCATTGCCGAAATTTTGAAAAATGTCGATTTGACAATTGAGAAAAGGTTTGTTGATCTCTAATGAGCATGACAGCCAATCACGCAAAGACATTCGTCGTCGCCGAGGCAGGGGTCAATCACAACGGATCAATTGCGCTTGCGCGCGAATTGATTGACGCGGCAGTCGCTGCCGGGGCAGATGCGGTGAAGTTTCAATCGTTTGTTGCGTCGTCAATCGTCACGGCTGATGCCCACAAGGCTGAATATCAAATCAGCAACACCGGTTCGAACGAGTCGCAATTTGAGATGCTTCAAAAACTCGAGCTTTCACAACCACAACAACGCGAGCTCTTCGATTATTGCAACAGGCGCAAGATTCAGTTCTTGTCGACACCGTTTGACTTTGAGAGTCTAAATTTTCTGTCTACCGGTTTGGGCTTGACGACAATTAAAGTTGGGTCCGGCGAACTTACAAATTCCCCGTTTCTTTTGGACGTCGCTCGCTCGGCCAAAAAGATAATTCTCTCTACTGGCATGAGCACGATCGATGACGTGGCTCAAGCTCTAGGTGTTATCGCATTTGGCATGACTTCGCCAAATGACGAGCCATCGCAAAATTCTTTCGCCACTGCACTAAAAACCAGTGGCGGCAAAACGGCTATAAGCAACAATGTGACTCTCTTGCACTGCACGACTGACTACCCCACCCAGCCACGGGATATCAACCTGAAAGCGATGCTGACACTGCAAGAAAAGTTCGACTGTCAAGTCGGATTTTCTGACCACTCGGTCGGCATCCATCTCGCCGTTGCGGCTGTTGGGCTCGGTGCCAAGGTCATCGAGAAACATCTCACGATGGATCGCCAACTGCCGGGTCCAGATCACAAGGCCTCTATCGAGCCTTCTGAGTTCAAGAGCATGGTCGACCACATCAGAGATGTCGAGCAAGCACTCGGTAGTGGCCAAAAAATACCCACCCAAGTCGAGGCTCAAAACCAAAAAATCGCCAGACGAAGTCTTGTGGCTGGAAAACCGATCAAAGCAGGAGAATTGTTCACGGCAGAAAACGTCGTGATCAAGCGACCAGGCACAGGTCGCGCACCGATTGAATATTGGTCATTAATCGGCACAAAAGCGACCCGAGATATCGCCGAAAACGAAATAATTTGATCGTGAATAATTCAGCCAAAAAAATTTATCTGGTTGCGTGCGGTGGCCATGGGCGTGTCGTGCTTGACGCACTTCAAGCAAATAAAAAACAAATTGAAGGCATTATTGACTCACAGTTAGAAGTTGATTCAGAGATCTTCGGTGTCAAAGTCATGGGTGACGACCGCTTTCTCGAGACACTTGATCCACAAAACTTGATTCTTGTAAATGGGTTGGGCAGCACCGGCAGCACGAGAGAGCGAATCAAGATTTTCGAACGCTTCACGGCCAATGGCTTCAAGTTTGAAGGTGTGATTCATCCGGCTGCTTCGATTGGTGCAGAATGCAAAATCAGCACCAGTGCCCAGATCATGGCAGGGGCGGTTTTGCAAAATCGAGTCGATGTTGGTGAAAATGTTGTGGTCAACACGCGAGCCTCGATAGATCACGACGTAGTGCTTGCCGATCATGTGGTCGTTTCACCTGGCGCGATCATCTCTGGCGCTGTGAAAGTACATCGCGGCGCATTTGTCGGTGCTGGCGCGGTAATCATTCAAGGCATCGAAGTCGGAGAGTTCTGCACGATTGGTGCTGGCGCTGTTGTGCGTCATCATGTGAAACCCAACTCCACCGTCGTGGGAAACCCCGCCGCACAATTAGAATAGGGTCGTGTCAAATTGGCGAGACGCCCTAGTTGCGAGTTCAAACTCGCTGCGTCAAACCATCGAAGCGATAACCAAAGGCAATCTGCAGATAGCCCTCGTCGTCGACGATGACCTCAAGCTTCTTGGCACCGTCACAGACGGTGACATTCGGAAAGCGATTTTGGCGGGTAAAGACCTGAACATCACCGCTGGTGAGGCAATGCGAAGCCAACCAATCACTAGTGCGGCAAAAACCCCACGGGCCGTGATTCTGAAGTTGATGCGCGAAAAACGCATTCACCAAATGCCGCTTGTCGATGACGACGGCAAAGTCGTGGATGTTTTGACCGTCGACGACATGATCGGCGCCCATCAGAAACCAAATGCAGTTGTGATAATGGCTGGCGGTCTAGGCACCCGACTGCAACCACTCACCGATGAAACACCCAAGCCGATGCTCAAAGTTGGCGGTAAACCCATTCTCGAAACAATTATTCAGTCGTTCATCGACCAAGGTTTCACCAATTTTTTTGTCTCGGTCAACTACAAAGCAGACATGATTGCTGATTATTTCGGCGATGGTTCGCGCCTTGGGGCAAACATCAAATATCTGCACGAGAAATCACGCCTGGGCACTGCTGGTGGGCTTTCGTTGTTGCCAAAAGATGTTCAAGGGCCAATCATCGTGATGAACGGAGACTTGTTGACCCGAATATCGGTTGATGCACTTCTTGATTTTCATGAGCGCGAAAATGCCGTGGCAACAATGGTTGTTCGTGAAGACCACTACCAGGTGCCCTACGGTGTCGTAGAGGTCGACGGCACACAAATAATTGGCGTCGAGGAAAAGCCGATCCAACGACATTTGGTAAACGCGGGCATATACGTGATCAGCGCAGTCGGTCTTGAGAACATACCCGAGGGTGCCTTTTACGACATGCCAACGCACTTTGCAAAACTCTCGGCTAACGGTCATCGAACAGCGGCGTTTCCGTTGCATGAATACTGGGTCGACATCGGTCGCCTAGACGAACTCGAACGTGCCCAACGAGAATGGCCCCAGGAAATTCAGTGAATGTCATCGTGGTCGGTGCTGGCTCGATCGGATCAAGACACCAAAAAATTCTGAGACAACTTGGCCATGAAGTTCTGATCGTCTCGTCAATGTCTCCAGATGCAAAATTCAAAACTCTGAAAGATGCCCTTGAAGAAATTCAGACCGAGTATGTAGTTGTCGCCAACAGAACGTCACAACATTTCGAAACCTACTCGACTCTTCTGGAGAAAAAATTTTCGGGACGAGTTCTCATCGAAAAGCCAATTTTTGGCCAAAGTCACAAATTAGAAAATAACGAGTTCTCTATTTCGGCCGTTGGTTATAACTTGCGCTTTCATCCTGCCATTCAGTGGCTCAGAGATAATCTTTCCAAAATTGGAACAATTTGCTCGGCAGATCTTTATGTAGGGCAATATCTGCCTAATTGGAGACCCGAAAGCGACTATCGAATTTCGAGCTCGGCACTCAAAATCTCTGGGGGCGGCGTTCTTCGTGATTTAAGCCACGAATTGGATCTTGTCCAAAATTTTTTTGGTGATTGGCAAAGACTTACGGCAATCGGTGGAAAGTTGAGCAATCTTGACATCTCGACCGAAGACACTTTTTCGATCTTGATGCAAACAGAAAATTGCGCAGTCGTATCAGTGCATCTCAATTATCTGGATCGAATCAAGCAAAGAAAAATCACGATCAACGGCAACAATGGCACCATTGATATTGACTTGATCGCCAACAGCGCAAAATTCAATGATGACCAAGTCAAGTTCTCAGTCGAGCCTGATCACACATACATCGCCCAACACCAAGCCGTCATCTCGGCAAATTCACAAGACTTGTGCTCGCTAGAAGCAGGTCTTGAACTAGTAAAAACAATTGAAGCTATTGAAAAATCAGCTCGCAAACAAAAATGGGTCTTCAAGTGAGGCTCCTCTGCACGATATGTGCCCGAGCCGGATCAAAAGGGGTGACCAACAAAAACCTGCGACCAATTAATTCGAAACCTTTGATTGTTTACTCTCTCGAGCAGGCTCGCGCGACAGATCTCTTCGAACAGATTGTTGTCAGCAGCGATAGTTCAGAAATCAGAAACGTTGCCCTAGCCAATGGCGCGACTTTTGCAGTAGAGCGCCCAAATGAACTTGCCTCGGATACGGCGCCAAAACTACCGGCTATTCGACACTGTGTCGACGCAGCAGAAAAAAAGTTCGGCAAGTTTGAGATAATCGTTGATTTAGATGCAACTGCACCCTTGCGTCGCCCAGAAGACATCTTCGGTGCCGTGAATCTTCTCGAGTCCACCGATGCCGACAACGTAATCACGGGCACGCCCGCACATCGCTCCCCTTATTTCAATCTTGTCGAAACTGACCGAAACGGAATTGTGAGTTTGTCCAAGCAACCCAAACATGCAATCGACCGCCGGCAAGACTCTCCCGAATGTTTTGATATGAATGCCTCGATCTATGTTTGGCGCCGCGACGCATTGTTTGCAAACGAGACACTTTTCACGAATAACACGAGGCTCTTTGTGATGCCCCGCGAACGATCATTCGACATTGATTCGCAGGCTGACTTCGAAATGGTTGAATGGATGATGACGAAGGGCCTCAAGTGACCAGAAAAACTGACGAAGATTTGTTCAGCCTCACGGGCAAGGTTGCTTTAGTCACCGGAGGGGCGGGACTATTGGGTCAAGTTTTTTGCCAGGCTCTTGCCACAGCCGGGGCTGATGTTGCGATCATTGATCTAGATGGAGACAATGCCGAGAAAACTGCTCTCAATCTGAACAAAGAAAAATCTCAGAAAGTTGAGGCTTTTCAGTGCGACATAACGTCTCTAGATGCAGTCGAATCGACGGTCAAAAAAGTTATAGAAAAGTTTGGCCACATCGATATATTGCTCAATAACGCGGCCTCAAAGGGTTCGGGCTTGGATAATTTTTTTGAGCCATTTGAGAGTTACTCTCTGAGAACTTGGCGCGAAGTAATGGCGGTCAATGTTGATGGTCTCTTTTTGGTCGCGCAGAGCGTTGGTAATCAAATGAAAAAGCAAGGTTCTGGCTCAATCATCCAAGTTTCATCGATCTACGGTGTGGTTGCACCTGATCAAAGAATTTACGAAGGCTCAGAGTACGGCGGTCGTTCGATAAATACCCCAGCGGTTTATTCAGTTTCAAAAGCAGCAGTACTGGGATTGACAAGTTATCTGTCGACTTATTGGGCCGATAGCAACATTCGTGTCAACACCCTTACGCCTGGTGGCATTGCGTCTGGCCAAAATGACATATTTAATGAAAAATATTCACAAAGAGTGCCGCTCGGAAGAATGGGCCAAGCCTCAGAACTAACCGGCGCACTCATTTATCTTGCGTCTGATGCATCGAGTTATGTCACAGGTCAAAACATCGTCGTTGACGGTGGGCTGTCGACTTGGTGATTTGCTAGTTTTTGGACGCTATGAGTGATGTTTTTTGGTGCTCCACTTGCTTGAACATGTCGACTCGACCTCGCATTACTTTTGATAATCAAGGCAGATGCAACGCGTGTCAATGGGCTGAAGAGAAAAAGACCCTTGATTGGTCAATTCGTGAAAAACAGTTGGCACAGATTCTGGACGAACACCGATCTAAAGATGGTTCGTTTGACTGCGTGGTGCCTGTCAGCGGGGGCAAAGACGGCTCATATGTTGCCTACCAACTCAAACACAACCACGGTATGCACCCACTTACCGTCACTGTCACTCCGGCATTGAGCCTTGCCCTTGGCAACCAAAACCTGAAAAATTTCATCGCCAGCGGCTTTGACCACATTCAGGTGAGCCCAGCTGGCGACGTTTTACAAACTCTCAACAAATACGGTTTCATTCACAAGGGTTTTCCATATTTTGGCTGGCTTATTGCAATCGAGACAGTGCCTCTAAAGATCGCTGCCAAATTCAACCTCTCGTTGATTTTTTATGGCGAGGAAGGTGAAACCGAATACGGCGGTTCAACAGCACTCAAAAATGTGCCATTTCACGGCATCGACTTCATGCGCGAGGTCTATTTAGAGGGTGGTCAAGATCTGGTTTTCAAAGCATCAAATTTAGACATTCACGCACTTGATTTTTTCAGGTTTCCCTCAACCTCCGAGATCGGCGACAATCAACTCAAAATCACCCACTGGTCGTATTTTGAAAATTGGGATCCTTATCGCAATTATCTTGTCGCAAAAGAAAAGTGTGGTTTGACCGAGTCACCAGATACAAACTCAGGAACCTTCACAAACTTTGCTCAAAACGATCAGGCCCTTTACTCATTGCACGCTTACATGATGTATCTGAAATTTGGTTTTGGTCGAGCCACACAAGATGCAGGAATAGAAATTCGCCGCGGTGCGATGAATCGAGATCAGGCTGTCAATCTTGTGAAACTCTATGACGGTCAGTACCCGGAGCAATTTATGGACCTATATCTTGACTACTACAAAATGTCACAGCAAGAATTTGATTCAACACTAGAAAAGTGGGTTAATAAGAACTTGTTTGAACTTAAGAACGGAAGATGGCAACCTACTTTCACGATTAAGTAAATACACTCAAATCGTGGCTCAAAACGAAGTCGTAATCATCGACTATGGCATGGGCAATCTCTGGTCGGTGGCAAGTGCGATACAGCATTTGAACTACTCACCTGTCATTTCGGCGGAGACATCAGTGATTGCTTCGGCAAAGCGACTTGTTCTTCCAGGAGTCGGATCTTTTCGGCAGGCAATGCAAACGATCAGACAAAACTCAATCGACCAAGCGATTCATTCAGCACTTGAAAACTCAAACACCAAACTTCTTGGCATTTGTCTGGGCATGCAACTCTTGGGTCTTTCTAGCACTGAAGATGGGGTCACCCAAGGCCTTGGTCTGGTGAAAAATGAAGTAACAAAACTCTCAGTTACAGCCAAACGAAACTTGAAGATTCCACATGTGGGTTTTGCCAAATTGAAAAGGGCCGATGACTTGATTCTGCTTGACAACATCGAATCTAACGCCAGTTTCTATTTTGTTCACTCTTATGCGATGCGCCAACTAGATCACAATGCAAAATATGCCACGTGTGTGCACGGGGAAGAATTTGTCGCCGTTGTAGAGTCGGACCAAGTTTTTGGCACACAGTTTCATCCAGAAAAAAGTCAAAAAAATGGGCTTAAGCTCTTAAACAATTTTTTGTTGCAATGACGTCCAAGCGATTGATTTTCACATTGCTATATGACAACGGCTCATTTATGCTCTCTCGAAACTTTCGTTTGCAAAAAATTGGCAACCTTGACTGGTTAGAGAAGAATTATGGTTTTGCAAATGTTGGTTTTCATATTGACGAGCTCATAGTTTTAGATGTCACCCGATCAAAACGCAACACCGAAAAGTTTTGCGAAGATCTCAAGCGACTTACAAATAATTGTTTCGCACCAATTGCTGCTGGTGGTGGCATCAGATCAATCGATCACGCCCAACAACTGTTGCGATCTGGTGCTGACAAGATTGTCGTCAATACTGCACTACACGACCAGCCTGAACTAGTTGAAGAACTAGCCTACAAATTTGGCAATCAGTGCTTGGTCGCATCAATAGACGCTCAAAAAGTCAACAATTCATACCGGGTGTACAAACAAAACGGTTACATAGAAATAAATGACTCTCTAGAGAAGTGCTTTTTGAAATGTGCCGGCTTGCCAATCGGCGAAATATACCTAACCTCAATGGACCGCGATGGCACCAGCAACGGCCTTGACTTCGAGATGCTCGATCAGGTTAAGCACGTTAACCATCTTCCGTTGATCTTCAAGGGCGGCGTGGGCAATGCCGAACACATTGTCGCCGGATTGTCTGATAACCGTATAGATGCAGTTGCCACAGCCCACTTGCTCAACTTTGTTGGTGACGGCCTTGAAAAAGCTCGCAGGCACACAGGCGCCAGGGGCGTCGATCTGCCAATTTTCTAACCCCAAACTAGAATTAGCCAATGGCAAAGTTTCCGAGATCACGCAAAGTTGATACGGCTGAGTTTCAAATTTCAGACGATTTGCGAATTGCCAAATACGGGCTTCCAAAAAAAGTCACATTTTGCCAGCGATGTGTCACCTCGAATCAAAAACCAATTTCGGCAGTCGAATTTCAACACACCGCATCTTCTGTCAAACAGGCGATTCACCTCGACGAAACAGAAATTTGTGATGCATGTCGCGTAGCAGAAAAAAAAGTGACAATTGACTGGCAAGCTCGCGAAGCCGAACTGCGAGCTCTTTGCGATAAACATCGCAGCACCGACGGATCGTACGATTGTTTGGTGCCCGGTTCTGGGGGCAAAGACAGTTTTGTGGCTGCTCACAAACTCAAATATGAATACGGCATGCACCCTCTTACTGTGACTTGGGCACCACATGTCTACACCGAGTGGGGGTGGCGAAACTTTCAACGATGGATTCATGCGGGATTCGACAACTACCTCTGCACGCCAAATGGAAGGGTGCATCGACTTTTGACACGTTTGGCAGTCGAGAATTTATTTCATCCTTTTCAGGCCTTTATTCTCGGTCAAAAATCTCTTGCCCCTAAAATGGCCCTCCTACATCAAATACCCCTTGTGTTCTATGGTGAAAATGAGGCCGAATATGGCAACCCGATGGGCGATGCCGACTCTGCAATTCGTCAATGGAAGTATTTTTCGGCACCTGAAAAATCGTCCATCCACTTGGGCGGTACTTCAATTAAAGATCTGACCACAGATTTTGGGCTTGAAGAAATCGACCTAGATCCGTATCTACCCGCCAATCCAGATCACCTAAAAAAGCTCGGCATCGAAGTGCACTATTTGGGTTATTACATGAAGTGGCACCCACAAAGTTGCTACTACTACGCGGTCGAACACGGGGGCTTCGAAGCTTCACCAGAACGAACACCGGGCACTTACAGCAAATACAACTCTATTGATGATCGCATTGACGACTTTCATTACTACACAACCTTCATCAAATATGGCATCGGCCGGGCGACATATGACGCTGCTCAAGAAATTAGATCTGGTGACATCAATCGTGAAGAAGGTGTTGCTCTAGTGCAACGCTTTGACGGCGAGTTTCCTACTCGTTTTGCTGACGAAATTTTTGCATACCTGAGCATCCCGGAAAAAGAATTTCCAAAGGCATCAAAAATGTTCGAGCAGCCAACAATCGACAGGGCGTATTTCGACAATTTGGCCGACTCGTTTCGCTCCCCACACTTGTGGTCGCACAACAACGGTCAATGGTCGTTGCGCTTTCAAGTCAAATGAGCAATCAGCGACTCGACACGGCTCTGCGTCTCATTGCAAGGCTAGACATCAAAGGTCAGAACCTCATCAAAGGGGTTCATCTCGAGGGTTTGCGAGTCGTTGGTGATCCACAAATTCATGCGGCAAATTACTTTGCCGAGGGCGCCGATGAGATCATCTACATGGACACTGTTGCCAGTCTCTATGGACGCAACAACCTAGTTGACGTAGTTTCTCGCGCTACGGAGCATGTCTTCGTTCCGATCACCGTTGGCGGTGGCATCAGGTCGATTGAAGACGCGCGAACTCTGCTTCGAGCCGGAGCAGACAAAGTTGCAATCAACACCGCTGCGATAAAAGAGCCAAGTTTGATTACGCAACTTTCTGACGTCTGGGGATCGTCCACTATCGTGCTTTCAATCGAAGCCAAAATGACCGGCGATAATAAATGGGAGGCGTACACAGATAACGGTCGCGAACGCACCAACATGGATGCAGTGCAGTGGGCCGAGACAGGAGCAAGTTTGGGTGCTGGCGAAATTTTGGTCACCTCGGTCGACAAAGAAGGCACAAAAAAAGGCTTCGATTGTGCACTGCTTAATGAAATCACCAAAAGAGTTGATATACCAGTAGTTGCTAGTGGTGGCTTTGGCTCGGTTGAACACATCTCCGAACTTATGGCAACAGCAAATCCGACTGGTGTTGCAATTGCTGATGCTTTGCACTACAAAAGACTCACACTGGCCCAAATTCGTAGTTTTTGCTTAGACAACAACATTTCAACTCGCAGATTAAGCAACCAAGGTGCCGGAAAAAATGGGTCTTGAACTAAGGCACTTCAACTCGTTCACCAACGACATCATTGTCGTTGACGGCTTTTGGGGTGGTGGAAAATCAGTTATCACATCGCTGATCGGTTCACTGACGGGCGTCGAGAAGAAAAAGGTCGAACATGTTTATGAATACGTTTGCATCGCTCATGCTGCAGGCAAAATGGACCTCGATGCGGCAACTGCATTTTTGAAAATTTATGCTGATTTGTCGCAATACAACAACTTAATTGGTCGAGAAGTCAACTTGCGTTGGGCCGACGACTCTGGTTTGCGCAACAACCCAGGCAGTCTCACATATTTTTGGCGTTTGTTTCACCCTGGTGGCGACTCGGTCGCAGATCAGATCAGTGAGAAAAACTTGGCACTGCTAATTGCCTCGCATGAATTGATCGGCGTTTCAGATCTTCTCTATAA
>CAYOVI010000054.1:0-10712 GCA_964407365.1 uncultured Ferrithrix sp. | reverse complement strand
CACTCAAACTCTCGGTCGCCCATTGGCTTTGGTGCTAACGATTTTGATCGGCATAGTTGCCACCGAAGAAATGTCGAGTGAGTCGAGAGCCTGGGCAATCAGCGTGCTGGCAATTGCAGCGGGCTTCGGTGCGGGCTTTGCACTTGCTGCTTTGCCTATCGCTGATCTCGGGCAAGACACGTGGCGATATATATATGCGATCTCTCTTGTCTGGTTGATAATCGCAATCGTCATGTTGCGCAAATTGCCAGAGACAACACGCTTCACCGAGCGCCGCGAAACGACCACTGACATGGAAACACATATTGATAAATCGCGTCTTGCAACGCAGAGCCTCGTCGCAATTTTTGGCAACGTTTTCATCGCGGCATCATCTGTTTTCCAGGTGCGCTATTTGCGTGACACCCGCGAATATTCGGCGGTGATGATCACTGCATTCACTCTGATCACGGGTACACCGGCATCTCTTGGCTTGCTCGTGGGTGGTCGTGTCGCCGATGCACGCGGACGACGTGTCTTGTCGGCACTCACTTTTCCCCTCGGGGCTATTTTGCTGACTGTGGCTTTCAGCACGGGTGGTCTGGCAATGTGGCTGGCCTCGGTTTCGGGTGGCATCTGCCTTGGGCTTGCCTACCCAGCCATGGCTGTATATCGCGGTGAGATGTTTCCGACCTTGCATCGTTCGTTTGCCTCGGGTGTGATCATGACGGCGTCGCTGATTGGTGGCAGCGTCGGTCTGGTTGGGGCGGGATATTTTCTCAATCGTGACTTTGGTTATGGCGAAGTCATGAGCTGGCTCGCGCTTGGTCCAATTTTGGCGGGGCTCTTGGTTTATGCGACATTTCCAGAGTCGGCCCACCTCGAACTAGAAGAGCTCAACCCACAAGACGTGGTTCACCCCAAGTCGACTAAAGAGACATAACCCACTTGGCGATGATCTCGCCAACTTGTGCGTCTTTGTTCTTCAAGTCGTGGCGCGCACCATCTATCCACACATGTTTCTTGTTGAGCATCGTTGCAGTCGCCGTGGTCAGTTCGTCGACCGTGCCAAATTCGTCACGAGTGCCACTTATGAACAAAGTTGGCGAAATAATTCTTGACAAGTGTTCGCCGCGCAACTTGTGCGGTTGTTTTGGCGGATGCAACGGATAGCAAACACAGATCAAACCTGCCACATCGAGCGAATTTTCGGCATCGGCAATCGCCATGCTGCACATTCGTCCGCCCATTGAGCGACCACCAATGACGATTTGGCTCGTCGCACAACCCCAGTCGTGCGCGGCACCAACCACCGACCTTCGCACGGCTTCTATCAACACAGGTGTCTTGTCGGGAAATTTTTTGCCCGCTTTGCGATAATCAAAGTCGCAACGCATGACTTTGATCTTGCTATCGACAGCTTTCAACGCCGTTTCTATTGCAACAAGCGATGAATGTCCGGCGTCGGTTCCCGCGCCCGGAAACAGCACGACACCATTAATCACGAGCGCAACAAAACTCGACGAGCCTCTCCGATTTCTTCGATCGATTTTCCGGCAGTGGCGACGTCACCACCATGATCGGGGTGAACGCTACGCAACACGGCACGATAACGTTCTTGCACCTGTCGTTTCGAAGGTTTGACCGTGCCCTCGGGAAACCCAAGCAACTCAAGTGCCCACGCCCGCGGGTCGGCCATGGCCGAAATATTCGTGACGGCATTTCCGGCCAAAAAAGAAATGAACGACGAGTTCAGCGGGCCCCGCCAGCGCATAGCACGACTCAACACGACGCTCAGCTCACGTCGAGTCTGCTCATCAAGGCGTTCGAGTGAATAAATGGCCCCGAGCACCTGCAATAGATCACTTCCGTTCGATTCAAAATCAAACTTCAACTCGCTTTCATCGCCATAGAGACGATGCACGCTTTTTGCCAAGCCGTGACGATCTGTTTGCAATCGATGGCGAAGTCGAGGTTGAACAACCCGATCACCTCTTTCAACCTGAGCCAGCAAGCGATGAACATCGGGCACAATCTCGTCGTCTATTTCACCGAAATGTTGTGCAACGATGCCACCCAACAACAAACCACCAAATCCTGGCGAATGTTCAACTGGCAGATTCAGCGCACCGATCGAAAGTCTTCTCGTTGGGGTGAAGGGTCGCGTGTGCCAAATCTCAACTTCTGCAAGCACATTGCTCACGACCATAGGTTCGAAGACTAATTGCTAATCGCCAAAAAAACTTAGAGATTTTGTTTCAAAATTGAACCTAGTCGACTCGCAAGATCGATCGCCAAAACCTCATCGGGCCGATCTCCGCCAACAAGCGCGTCTTCGACCTGACTCGCGAGATCTTTGATTTGACGCCACACCGAGTCGCCCATGTCACCAGGTGCAGATGCCGAATCTATTGACTCGAGCAATTGTTCGAGGGCGACAATCGCATTTGGGTCAGCTGGATTTCGCGCGATTTTTTGTGCGACCCCAGCAAGTTGCGCCAAAACTCGTTCATCGGCCTGATCTTGATCGTCTTCTTGCTCGTCAAGTTCATTTTCCAAATTTTCTATCTCATCCAAAATTTCTTCGACGTCAAATTCTCGTGACGTGTCGGCCATCAATACGGTTTCATCCCATCGGTGAGCAATATCAGCTTCATTCAACATCGCCGACACCTCGGCCCGGGTTTCACGCGACCACTCGTCGAGTTCCCACTCGGTGACCGGAGTGTCTGGTTTGAGTTCGCTCACATGCCGAACGCTAGTTGTTTATTCGCCAGATGTGATATTGGGCTAACATCTCTTTGATGCCGTTGACGCAACGCCCAGACCGCAACTTGGCTCTCGAACTGGTGCGGGTCACCGAATCGGCTGCTCTTGCCGCCTCAAAATGGGTCGGCCGCGGCGATAAGAATTCTGCAGATGGTGCGGCTGTCGATGCAATGCGCAACCTTCTTGACACCGTGAATATGGATGGCATCGTGGTCATCGGCGAAGGCGAAAAAGACCAAGCACCGATGCTGTTCAACGGCGAGCGTGTGGGCAACGGTTCTAAACCTGAAACCGACGTGGCAGTCGACCCGATCGATGGCACGACTCTGACATCGCTTGGTCGCAACAATGCCTTGTCGGTTTTGGCCGTGGCCGAACGCGGCACGATGTATAACCCTGGCCCCTGTGTCTATATGGAGAAAATTGCCGTCTCGCACGAGGCAGCCAATGCAATCGACATCAACCTCTCGCCGACGAAAAATCTCAAAGAAATAGCCAAAGCGACAAAAAAATCGCTCAACGATCTAGTCGTCGTGATTTTAGAGCGACCTCGCCATGATGAACTCATTGCCGAAGTGCGCAGTTGTGGCTGTCGCATTCACCTTATTAGCGATGGTGACATCGCTGGTGCAATAGCCGCAGCGTCACCAAACGTTGGCGTAGACGTTTTAATGGGCATCGGTGGCACACCAGAGGGCGTGACGGCTGCCGCCGCACTCAAGAGTTTGGGGGGTCAGATTCTTGGCAAGTTGTGGGTCAAAAACGACGCCGAGGCAAAGGTGGCAAAAGATGCCGGTTATGACTTGTCAAAGGTATTGACGGTCAACGATTTATGCAGTGGCGATGACGTATTTTTTGCCGCTACTGGCGTGACCGACGGTGAGTTGTTGCGTGGCGTGCGCTATGACTCTTACGGTGCGCGTTCGCAAAGTTTGGTTATGCGCAGTCGCAGTGGAACGGTGCGTGTCATCGACACTCAACACCGCGCCGACCGCATCGGCCAATATTCGTCGGCCAATTTTCGCTAGCTAGCTTTGGCAAGTTCGCGCTTGGCGACAACTTCAATTACAGATTGATTTATCAAAGTTGCCAAGCCAACTGCACCGGGTGTCAACAAATGAATACGGTCGCCCCGAAACCAGCCGCTCTTTTCTTTGCCTTCGCTGAACGCGTTCCAGTCTGCAACCTGAAGATTTTCGATTTTTTGATCAAGTTTGGCCAATTGCTTGTTCATTGTCGTGGCTTTGCCGCGAACGTGGCGCACCTGTCGGTAGGTGATCCAAATTACGTCGACGCCTTGTGATGCTGCTTCGTTGGTGATCGCCAAAACGGCGTTTCGAAACGGTGTGCCGATGCGATCGTTATAGCCCGTGCCGATGATCACAACATCAGTGAATTTCCCGGCATTTTTTTTGAGTTGATCTAGCGCGCTCAATTTGACCCAGGCGAGACACCCGGGCTCGACAAGTTTCTGACACCCCTGCACCGCCAAAATCGTTTTCTGCTGGCTATTCAATAGTTCTCGGGCGCTGGCAACGTGATCAAAAGCATCAAAAACCGAATCACCAATTATCAAAACCTTGGCTCTGCCATCTTGCGAACCGTCAATTGGTTCGCCGCCACTCGCGCTCGCCACACTTCCAACCCAAATCAAACTCACCAGCATCGCAGTCACGCAAACTGATCTAAATTTTGGCACAACTAAAAACTAACCTTGAAAAAGAAACCGTTGATTGGTTGGTTAGTAGCGGCCGGTGGCTAATGAAGAAATGCGCCGCACGAGGGCTCGGGGCAACAAGTCAGACACGGCAACAAGACCTTTATAAAGTGCGCCTGGCACGCTTAAAACTTTGCCTCGTGCCATGTCACGCAGACCAGCCCGAGCGACATCGGTGACATCTAGCCACGAGAACGACGGGAAATCTCGCGAATATTGTTCGGTGCTTGATATGCTTTGAAACTCGGTGCGGACCAAACCAGGACAAAGCGCGGTCACGCGCACACCAGTGCCACGCATCTCTTCATGCAACGCTTCAGTCAAACTCGTGACGTAGGCCTTTGTCGCACTATAAACAGCAAGTCGTGGTGACGCCTGAAAACTCGCCACACTCGAAACGTTTAACAGATATCCGCGACCTCGGGGCACCATGGCGCGAATCGCCGCATGCGAAAGACGCGTCAACGCACCAACGTTCAATTGAATCTCGCGGGTCAATCGATCGGAATCAATCTCATGCATCAAACCCGATGAACCAAATCCGGCATTGTTAACGACCAAATCAATTGGCTTTGCAGAAGTGTCAGCTATGCGAGACTCGACTCGAGCCAAGCCATCGACAGTCGTCAGATCGGCGACAAGCACCTCGACACCCTTGAACTGTGCAGCAAGTTGCTCGAGGCGATCGCCTCGACGCGCAACTGCGATGACGTGCACGCCTGACGTCGCAAGTTGCACTGCCATCTCATGGCCGATGCCACTAGAGGCACCCGTCACCAAAGCACAGGTGAACGGATATTTGGCCATGACTGCAGGCTACGGCTCGTTAATGAGCCGACCCGCCAGAATTGCCAATGCCCCCAGCCGCGGCAAGTCGAGCATGGGCTCGACGCAAATCAGCCTCGACGGTTGCGTCGTGTTCGCCACGCATCGCTTCTTGGGCACGCTCTTGAGCCGCACGTGCACGAGCAACATCAATGCTTTCAGCAAGTTCGGCGCTATCAGACAGAATCGTCACGTGGTCTGGTGCCACATCGACAAAACCGCCATGCACCGCCAGATCTTGCACTTTTCCATCTGCCAAATAAATGCGAGTGTGATTTTCAACCAGAGCGCCCAAGAAAGTTGCGTGACCAGGCAAGAAAGCAATCTCGCCACCTTGCAAAGTTCGCGTGATTACCTGACGTGCTTCACCAGAAAACAGGACGCGTTCTGGTGAAACCACCTCGACTTTCAGCGACTTTGATTCGGCCATGACGATTTAAAACTACGCGGCCGAATCTTGCAGCGCCTTGGCCTTGGCCAAAACTTGATCGACTCCACCCACGTTCAAGAAAGCCTGCTCTGGCACGTCGTCAAGGTCGCCCTTGATGATCGCCTCAAAACTTTCGACCGTTTGGGCAGTCGGCACGTATTCACCCTTGACACCGGTGAACACTTCAGCAACATAAAACGGCTGCGACAAGAATCGCTGCACCTTGCGGGCGCGCGAAACCGTCATGCGGTCTTCTTCTGAAAGTTCATCGAGGCCAAGAATCGCAATGATGTCTTGCAGTTCTTTATAGCGCTGCAAAATTTCTTGCACGCGACGAGCAACGTTGTAGTGACGCTCGCCAACGGTCTCTGGTGTCAAAATCGTCGATGTTGACGCGAGCGGGTCTACCGCTGGATAGATGCCCAACGATGCGATTTGTCGCGACAACTCGGTGGTTGCGTCCAAGAAAGCGAACGTCGTGAATGGCGCAGGGTCGGTGTAGTCGTCGGCTGGCACATAAACGGCCTGCAACGATGTGATCGAACGACCACGAGTGGACGTGATGCGCTCTTGCAACTGACCCATCTCGTCGGCAAGCGTCGGCTGGTAACCCACGGCTGACGGCATGCGACCGAGCAAGGTTGACACTTCAGAACCAGCTTGAACAAAACGGAAAATGTTGTCGACGAACAACAACACGTCTTGGTTCTTCACGTCGCGGAAATATTCGGCCATTGTCAAAGCCGAAAGCGCAACGCGCAAGCGCACGCCTGGTGGCTCGTCCATCTGACCGAACACGAGCGCTGCTTTTTCGAATACGCCCGACTCTTCCATCTCAAGGCGCAAGTCGGTGCCTTCGCGGGTGCGTTCACCGACGCCCGCAAACACCGACACGCCACCGTGCTTCGAAGCCACTCGGTTGATCATCTCGGTGATCAAAACTGTTTTGCCTACGCCTGCGCCACCGAACAGACCGATTTTGCCACCCGCCAAATATGGCGTGAGCAAATCGATGACCTTGATGCCGGTCTCAAACTGACGCTTTGAGGGCTCGAGGGTGTCGAAAGCTGGCGCCGAACGGTGAATCTCCCAGCGCTCTGAATCTTTGAAGTCATCATTGTTGCCATCAAGGCAGTCGCCCCACACGTTCCAGACGTGGCCCAAGGTCTTTTCACCGACTGGCACGGTGATGCCCCGACCCGTGTTGCGCACAGGGGTGCCACGTCGCAAGCCGTCGGTTGGCTTCATGCACACCGCACGCACACGACTGGCACCAAGTTGCTGGGCAACTTCTGCCAAGATCACATTTGGCTTGCCGTCAACAGTGACAGAAAACTCGAGTGCCTGGTTTAGTTCTGGCAAATAACCACGGGGAAACTCGACGTCGATAACCGGACCAGCGATCGCCGCGACTCGCCCATCTTTTCGCTCGGTGTTTGTTGCTGTAGTCATTTCATTCTCCTTTTAAAAAACATTTGCTAATTGTTGGCCATCTCGCGAACTACATCTTCATCGTCAGAATCTGAACCAAGCGCCTCGGCACCGCCGACGATTTCCATAATTTCGGTCGTGATCGAATCTTGACGCGCACGATTCATGATGCGCGAAAGATTCTTGATCAATTCTTCGGCGTTATCTGTTGCCGACTTCATCGCACGCTGACGAAAGGCGTGCTCACTTGCTGCCGCGTTCAAAAGCGCCGCATAAACTCGCGCTTCGACATATCGAGGCAACAGGGTCTGCAAGATCAATTCTGGGTCGGGCTCAAACTCATAATTGCCACCCGACGCCGACTTGCCGTCGCCACCGGCAACGACATCTCTTTCAAGCGGCACGAGCGGACGACGCACGACCTCTTGGCGACCAGACGAAACAAAGCGCGTGTAGACAAGTTCAACACGATCGACTTCGCCGCTCAAATATAGATCAACCACGAATTGACCGATCTCCTTGGCGTTTTCATATTTCGGTGCGTCCGAAAAACCCGTGAAACTCTTCGATGTTTTGTATTGACGAAACTTGAAATAGTTTTCTGCTTTGCGACCAACTGGAACTACCAAATAATTTTTCGAAGCCAAAACATCGGCTTTGACCTCGCCCTCGGTCGCGCGCAAGATGCCCGCGTTATAGCCACCGCAAAGGCCGCGATCAGCGGCGATGGCCACATAACAAGCGGTGCGAATCTCTGAACGGGTCTTTAGAAACTCTGATGAATTGCCAGCACCACCTGCTGCCAAGTCTTTTACGACCTCGGTGATTCGCTCGCTATATGGCACGGCGGCGACAACGCGCTGTTGGGCCTTGACGATTCGCGAGCCAGCGATCAACTCCATTGCGCGCGTGATCTTTTTGGTCGCTAAAACCGATCTGATCCGACTGCGCAAAATGCGCTCTTGCCCGCCCGCCATTTTGAGTTAGACCTACTCGGTTGCGAGCGTTTTTGCGCTCGCCGCATCGCCAGTTTCGCCGGCATCGGTTTTCGTCGGATCAACAGCACCAGATTTTTTGGTCACCACGAAGCCAGCCTTGAATGCCGCGACGATCGACGCCAGATCTTTTGGCACGTCGGCTTTTGGTTCTTGACGAATGCCAGAGAGCAGACCTGCATGGCGTGAACGCATGTGCTCGAGAAGTTCGTTCTCAAAACGGCGAACATCAACAACCGGAATGTCATCGAGATAGCCCTTGGTACCCGCAAAGATCGAAACCACTTGTTCTTCGACGGGCATCGGCGAGTTGAGCGGCTGCTTCAAAAGTTCGACCAAGCGGTAACCACGCTCAAGTTGAGCCTTTGAGATCGCGTCAAGTTCACTGCCGAATGTCGCAAAGGCCTCGAGTTCGCGAAACTGAGCCAAGTCGAGTTTGAGAGTGCCTGAAACGCTCTTCATCGCCTTGATTTGCGCAGCACCACCCACGCGGCTGACCGAAATGCCCACGTCGACGGCTGGTCGCACACCCGACTTGAACAAGTTGTCTTGCAAATAAACCTGGCCGTCGGTGATCGAGATCACGTTGGTCGGAATATAAGCCGACACGTCGCCTGCCTTTGTTTCAATGACCGGCAGCGCGGTCAACGAGCCAGCTCCACGCTCATCGCTCAACTTGGCGGCGCGCTCGAGCAAACGGCTGTGTAGATAGAACACGTCGCCCGGATATGCCTCGCGACCTGGTGGGCGTCGCAACAACAAAGCAATTTGTCGATAAGCCTCTGCTTGTTTCGACAAGTCATCGTAAACAACGAGTGCATGCTCGCCGTTTTCCATCCACTGCTGACCCATCGCACAACCCGCATATGGCGCGAGATATTTGAACGGCGCCGGGTTTGACGCTGGCGCGGCGACAACCACCGTGTATTCAAGGGCACCAAACTGACGCAAAACTTCAACTGTTTGGGCAATCGTCGAACCTTTTTGACCGATCGCCACATAAATGCACTTAACACCTAGACCGCGTTGGTTGAGAATCGTGTCGATCGCAACCGTGGTCTTGCCGGTCTTGCGGTCGCCGATTATAAGTTCGCGTTGACCGCGACCAATCGGTGTCATCGCGTCGATGGCTTTGATGCCAGTCTGCAAAGGTTCATGCACCGGCTTTCGACCCATGATGCCCGGGGCCTGCACTTCGACGCGACGCAAAGTCGCACCCACGATGTCGCCTTTGCCGTCGATCGGTTGACCGAGTGCGTTGACAACGCGGCCCAACATTGCGTCACCAACTGGCACCGACAAAATTCGCCCAGTTGCCTTTACTGTTTGGTTTTCTTCGATCGACTCTGCGTCACCGAGCACAACAACGCCGATTGAATCTTCGTCGAGGTTGAGCGCCAGGCCAACCGTGCCGTCTTCGAATTCGAGCAACTCGTTGACCGCGCAATCTGGCAAACCACTGACGCGCGCAATACCGTCACCGACCTCTGTTACGCGACCAACTGTGCGTGCTTCGACCGAGGGCTTGTAGCCCTCGAGACCCTTTGTGATTGCTGTTGCGATATCGCTCGCAGAAAGTGTGAGATCAGCCATGTTGTATGTGTCCTTTCAGAACTTCAGATTCGGGTCTTGATTTGTTCGAGTCGGGTGCGAACCGTGTCGTCGATGACTTCATCGCCAACGGTGGCGACTAGTCCACCCAATACCGACGGATCAACCACGACTTTGAGATTGAGTTTGCGACCAGTTGATTTGCTGAGCGCTTCTGCCAAACGCTTGGTCTGATCATCAGACAACGCAACCGCACTGCGCACTTCGGCGACTTCGCGTTGCTGTTCGCTAGATGCGCGCTGAACAAGACGATCGACGATCGCTGGCAAGTCTCGCCCACGACCTGAACCAATGATCAACGAGACGAGTTGCACGCTCGTGTTGCTTGCCTTGCCACCCAGCAATTTTTCGACGACTTGTTGTCGACGATCAGCTGGAATGGTCGCATCAGTCAAAGTCGAGCGCAATTGTTCGTTCGACTCGACCGCACGAGCCATGCGAAACAGTTCGTCTTCGACCACGGCCAAATTGCCCTCAGCCTGGGCGACTTCAAACAATGCTCGGCTATATGCCTCGATGCGTGCATCGCTCATTTTGCTGCTCCTACGCTCTTGATGAAACTCTCTATCAGTTCTTGCTGGGCACGTTCGTTTAGGCTCGCCGCGACGGCAGACGATGTCGCCACACTCGACAAACGGGCGATCTCTCCGCGCAACTCTTCACCGCTTCGACCCCGAGCCGCCGCCAAATCGGCCTGCGCCTTGGCTTCGAGTTCGGCCACTTCTTTGACCAGGCGAGCCCGACCGTCGGCCAAAATCGCCAACGCTTGGGCATCGGCCTCGGCCAAAATCTTTTTGCGCTCAGCATCAATGTCACCGAGCGCACGACGAATATCGGCGGCATCGGTTTCAGATTTAGATCTTGCTGATGCGGCGCCATCGAGTTCTTTTTGAATCTTTTCTGTGCGCGCCGCCATCGACTTTTTGACCATTGGCCCTGCAAACTTGAAAAGCCC
>CAYOVI010000053.1:0-10742 GCA_964407365.1 uncultured Ferrithrix sp. | reverse complement strand
CCGCTTCGCCATTTAAAAAGCCGATATCAAATTTGGCGTTGTGGGCGACAAAGACCGTGTCGTGCAGATAACCCTGCAGCACCGAGAGCATTTTTTGGGGCCTGATGCCATGGCGCAAATCAGAGCGTTTGATTCCGTGAACTTTGTAGGCGCCAAGTCTGCCTGGTTTCCAAAAAAAACGCTTGACAAATGTCTCGAATTGTTCATCTATCGTGCCGTCACTACGTGCAATGACCACACCCAGTTGCAAAACAAAATCATTGGTGCCCGACAAACCGGTTGTCTCGGTATCGACAACTGCAAATCGAATATCATCGAGTGACTTATTCGCGAAAACCGACTGCATTGGCTAAAACATACCCGACCGATGTTGTGGCTATCTAAAAAACTGTCGGTCTTATTTGTTGGCGACTGCTTTGGCGAAATTTTCGCGATCAAAGTAGTCGCGCCACAAGGCGATTT
This sequence comes from uncultured Ferrithrix sp., assembly GCA_964407365.1. Lineage (GTDB taxonomy): Bacteria > Actinomycetota > Acidimicrobiia > Acidimicrobiales > Ilumatobacteraceae > BACL27. Next base: position 10,280 of record CAYOVI010000053.1, on the reverse strand, counting down.
TTGATTCGCTTACGACAAACAGCCCAGCAACGTCAAGTTCTATCCAACGACCGTCTATTTGAAACCTGTCGGTGCGCTCATTCATCACCACGCCGTGTTCAAGGTCGCCATTGGCAACTTGATGGTGGATTATCCACTCATATGCCGAGCACTCGGCAAGAAAACCCCCGAGAGTTTGCTCGATCGCCGCGCGACCAAAAACTTTTGTGATCGGCACGTTGTCGTATTCGCAGTCTGCGGACATCATGTCGAGTGCAGCCGTCAAGTGATGACCCTGAATCGACTCAAAGAAAGAAGTTACGAGTGCGTCTGGGTCTGTGGGCGCTGTGGGCATATATTCAATCATGACACGCCGCAACTGCCGAACTGGGCGTTGGCGAGTTTTAAGAGTGTGATTCGCCACCAAATTGCGGTGGGCGAATAACTTTTGCACGCACTCCGATGGGCGCGATCACTTTGTAGCCGGCAAGGTGGCGCTGTTCTTCGTTTTCGCCACCCCAAAAACCGTATTCGTGGTTTTCGCGCGCAAATTGACGACACGGAGTCTGCGCAGGGCAACATTTGCACAAACTGCCGGCCTTGGCCTCGCGTCGAATGCGCGCCTGTGGGCGCTCAGAATTTGGTGGGAAAAAGAGTTTTCGTTTGCCGATGCAGTTTGAGTGTTCACGCCACTTGGCGAGTTGAGATAGTGCACGCAACGTTTCGAGAGTTATGTAACCCGGCGCACTCTCAGAATCGCTCTCAGAACCGTTAGTCGTATATGACATGAACCGTACATTATTTTTTTGAAAAAGTTAAGGTGAAACTTTGCGTCGAAAATTTATAATTACAGAGTTGTAACTCGACCTATAGAAGTTCGGCGGCCAAACTTGCAACTTCGCTTCGCTCGCAAGACTCAAGAGTTATATGACCAAAACAGCTTTGACCGGCAAATGCCTGAACCAAAACTGCCAGTGCGTTGTTGCTTTCACCCATATACGGCGCGTCGATCTGGCTGGTATCACCGGTGAAAATTACCTTGGTTCCATCGCCGATTCGGGTCAAAATCGTCTTCAGAGTCGTGGGCTCGAGGTTCTGGGCCTCGTCGACAACGACGATTTGGGCCTGAAGGCTTCGCCCGCGCAAGAAAGTGACCGATTCAAGGGTCAGTTGACCACGGGCGATGAGATCGTCGATCAAACCACGAGCGTCGCGACTCGAGCGATCATCAGTTAGGGCGACCACCGCATCATGAATCGCCGACATCCATGGGTCTAGTTTCTCTTCGAGACCACCGGGCAAGAAACCGACATCGGCTCGACCAACCGGCACGAGTGGTCGGTAGACGGCCAAGCGCTCATATCTATGTTGCTCGACGACTTGCTCTAGCCCGGCAGCGATTGCCAAAACTGTTTTGCCGGTGCCGGCGCGACCGTCTAGGGCCACGACGGTGATTTGTGGGTCGAGCAACAGTTCGAGCGCAAAGCGTTGCTCTTTGTTGCGGGCGCGCAAGCCCCAGGCCTCGGGGGCGTTTTGTTGCATCAATCGCAATTCGTTGTCGCGACAGCGGGTGAGGGCCGATTGAGAACCGCAACGCAAGATGGCGAAATTGTTCTCATACAGCCCGCTTGCACCTGTCACGTCAGATTTTTCGATCCCTTCAGATTTGTAGAGACTGTCGATCAATTCAACCGACGTATCGAACGTCGACCAGCCCATCGGCTTTTCGGAGCGACCACCGTTGACGGGTCGATGTTCGAGGGCGATCAGACCCATGTGGGCGGCTTTAATGCGCAAAGCCGCGTCGTTCGAAACGACGCATGTCGGCGAGATAGCTGCCTGGCCAAGAGCGGCACCAATTATGCGATTATCTGGCACCAAGGGGTCTAAACCGTGCTCGACAAGCAAGTGTTTTTGAATGCCATTGACCTCGATTTGTATGGTTGAACCAGATTCGGCTCCGCTGATTGGTGTTGGGTCTTTGAGTGAGCCGCCTGCCTTGCGACGTAAGTCTTCAATAGCCCTCAGCGCGCTGCGCGCCGATCTGCCAACGTCGTCCATACGTGTCTTGAGTCCGTCCAGCTCTTCAATCACGGTCAATGGAATGACGATCGCGCATCTTGGAAAATTGTGCAGGCAGTTCGGATCTGCAATCAGAACTGATGTGTCAAGAACGACTCGCGAGCCGACAACAGTTTGAAACAAGTCGTCGAATTGTTCGTTTGTTTTTTCAGAAATTGATTTTGAAGTAGACAACGAAACTAAGTGTTGCTTCTTGGTGCGACGGGTTGGTGGATAGCGGGCGATAAAAGTGGCCAAGAGACGGCGAAATTATTGGATTTTTGAAAATTTTTTTAAAATTTATTTTCGAAACCGAAAAAATATCGTCTTGAGCGGTTTTCTAACCCAGAGTCGGCACTGGATCGATTTGGTTCGAAAATTCACAGAACTATTTATCCACAAGCAATTTTTTGGCAAAAAATCGGTTTTTGCGAAACTCAAGATGCCCTAAAAGCCAAATAATATAAGGCTTTTATGAGGTCTTATGATTTGGCTGAAAATTTCTGGTGGCTGGCTCGATTTTTAATCAAGAACTGAAAATTTCTTGTCAGTGGATATTTTTTGAGAATTTTTTGACGAAAAACTATTTTTGGATCGAGCGACCCAAGATTTTTCGAAATCGCGCGCGATACTTGCATTTTGTTGGCGAATCTTGTCAAATAGATGTTCAACGGTAATCCGTAACCGGGAAAGCAAGGTAAGGAAATGACTAAAGCAGAATTGATTGACGCGGTGTCACAGAAAGCAGGAGTGTCGAAGGCAGATGCCGAACGCACGATTGCAGAATTCTTTGACCTCGTCATTTCATCGGCTATGAGAGGCGACAAGGTTGCTTGGCCGGGCTTCGGCTCGTTCAGCACCTCGAAGCGAAAAGCTCGCATCGGCAGGAATCCTCAAACTGGGGCTCCCGTGCAGGTGAAAGCATCAACTGCGATGAAGTTCAGCTCGAGTTCAACACTCAAAGCTGCTCTGAATCCAGACCGCTAATAAAGCAATAACAAACAACAAGGAGAAATAAAATGGCAGCAAAGAAGCGCAAGAAGGCCAAGAAGGCCGCTAAGAAAGCACCTGCAAAGAAGCGTCGTAAGGCCAAGAAGAAGAAATAAGGCCTTAAGCCACTTCAAGCAAGTTGGTTCGGAATACCGTGAGAAGAGGGGCTTTGGCCCCTCTTCTCTCTTTTTATCGGAGAAATCAGTTTTTAAGTTGTTGGGCTACGGCCAGGTCGTCTGCGGTGTCGATGTCGACTGCGAGACCCGAATCGTTGAAAATCCGCACAGATAGGCCGCAAGTTTTGGCGAATTGTTGGTGGGCAGAAAAGCTGTTTTTGCCGTAACAAAACTCAAAGCCGACATTCGTCGGAACGATCATCACATTTGTGCCGTCTTTGTGGCGGTCGGGCACCAAAGTGACAGAGGTCAGCAGTGTCTCGACATCTTGATCTTCGATCAGATGGGCGAAATCAGTGGCAAGAGGCAAATCGCTGTGAGCGACTATCGCCAGCTGTTTGTTGAGTGAGGCTACGAATCTGACCCCCTCGTGAACCGCGGCGTTTAGACCAACATTGGGTTGCCAGACTATTTTTGCGTTGTGGTCTCGAGCCCACTTTGCGACAATCGGGTCGTCACACACAACAAAAACGTCGAATTTACTTGCTGCTCTGATCACTCGATCTGCGCAATATTTGGCCAATGTGATGCGCTCAATTGGGGTCAATAGGTCAGACAGTCGTTCTTTGGCCTGGTCAAATGCCTTGACGGGCACAACCACTGCGACAGTCGAAAGGTCGAATGCAGGGCTGTTTTTAGGCACCAGCGAAGCCTAGGGTTGCAAACCCGTTGGAAATACGCCCAAATGCCGGTCACGCTTAATGTTGAAGTCGTGGAAAACCAGATTGCAGTTGTTGGCGCGGGTTCGTGGGGCACCACGGTTGCACACGTGGTGGCTAAAACTGCACCAACTATTTTGTGGTCGCGTCGCCGAGATTTGGCTGAACAGATCGAAAAGAATCACGAAAACGTCGACTATTTGGCAGGCGTCGCACTGTCGACATCTTTGCGTTGTTCATCGGTGTTGCAAGAAGTTGTTGCAAATGCATCGATCGTGATGATGGCCGTGCCATCGAATGGTTATCGCGATGTTGCTGCGGACGTGGCTGGCTTGGTCGAAGGAGACGTGCCAATTGTCAGTTTGGCAAAGGGGCTCGAACGAGAAACTTTGCAACGAATGACCGAGGTGACCAAAGAGCTGATGCCGTTAAACCCAGTGGCGGTGTTGACCGGCCCAAACTTGGCACACGAGATTTTGGCAGGTCAGCCGGCTGCCACCGTCGTCGCGTGTGTTGACGAGTTGGTGGGAAAGATGATCCAAAAAACTATTTCATTGCCCACGCTTCGCGTTTATACGAACTCAGACGTGATTGGTTGTGAAATTGCAGGGGTCGTCAAAAATGTGATCGCGATAGCAGCTGGCATCGTCGAGGGCATGGGGTTCGGCGAAAATTCGAAAGCGACGTTGATAACACGCGGACTTGCTGAGATGTCGCGCCTTGGTGTGGCTCTAGGTGCAAGACCCGAAACCTTTATGGGGCTTGCAGGTTTGGGTGACGTCGTGGCAACTTGTGCCTCGGCCAAAAGTCGCAATACCGAGGTCGGTCGGCGACTTGGCCGGGGCGAAAACATAGGGACGATTCTCGAATCGATGTCGATGGTCGCCGAAGGTGTGCGATCTTCGCTGTCGGTTTTGAAGTTGGCCGAGCAAAGCAGAGTTGAAATGCCGATCACAGAGCAAGTTGCCGCAGTCTGCGAGGGCAAAACAAGGGCCAAAGATGCACTAGTCGAGTTGATGGCACGATCAAGCAAGTCTGAGTTTTACTGATGCGAGCCATCGGTGTGCGCGGAGGCGCATGGATGGCAGGGGTCAATGCTTGGGGTGACGTCTATTTGCACGGAGAAGAAAGATTGCGGTGGTTCGTGGCCGCCGACGATCGTTGGTATCGACCCTCGCGCGAAACCACGGTGCGCCAGCGCGAGATATCTGGCGTGCCGGTGGTTGAAACGCGCATCAAAGTGCCAGGGGGCGACGCCGTTGAGCGCGTTTATGGCGTTGCCGATCTGGGTGGGGCCATTGTCGTCGAAATCTACAACGATTCGTCTTTGCCATTTGCCGTTGCTTTTGACCGGGGCGACATAGTCACGATGCGCGAGCCGAGCCCGAGCGGGGTGCAAGGCATTGACTTGCCACCAGGCAGCGTGGTCTTTCCGATTGGGCATCACACGAGCCTGCGTTTTGCGATTTTGACCGACGTTGAGTCGGGCCCCGAGGCATTTGCGAGGTCGCGAGCGATCACAGCGCGTGAGCTTGAGTTGTTGCCAAGTTTCGATCAGGTCGAGCGGGGTTGGCTTGCTGCATTAAACGTGACGAGTCGAGTTGATGTGCCAGAAGCCTCGTGGGCGGCAAAGTTGACCGAGCAACGCTGCAAGTTGTTGTTAAGTTCGACCGATGCAGAAAAGTTCTACGCACAAGATCGCGATCAGATTGATTTGGTTTTAGATCGTGCCGAGCGGGTGAGGCTCGGCGACAAACCGAGCCAGTGGGTTGATCAAGTTGCCGATGCGACTGAAAAGATTCTCGCCAAATGCGCACAAGATAAAAAAATGCAATGGTTTGAGCGTCAATCAATCTTGCTCGCTGGCATGGTTTTGGGTCGGGCGGGCGAAACTCGGGGCCGACAAGATATCGAGTTGTCGTTGTCAAAATTGGACGAACTCGCTGATGGCGATCGAAGCACTTTGTTTGCCAGTGACAGTTCGCGCTCTGTTTTAGACGGTTCTCTTTCTGGGGTTCGTCAGATTGCTTGGATTGAGTCTCAATTGGTTGCCCAACGCCCCGATGGTGCAATTGAAATTTGTCCGCATGGCATCGACGCGAGTTGGTTGGGAATAAATTTTGAGTGCCACAGACTCATTGGTTCTACAACACACGTGATTTCGTTTGCCGTGCGGTGGCACGCAGACAAGCCAGCATTGTTGTGGGAGTTGAGCGGCCCGGCTGGCCCAAGAGTCATGGCTAGTGGGTTAGACCTCAATTTTTCAAGCACGCAAATGCGAGGCGAAACTTTGCTGGCTGGCTTTGTTGCCCCGCAATCTGCGGACATTAAGTAGGCTCGGCGACATGTTGAAGTTGACCGAGTGGACTTCGTGTGGTGGATGTGCGGCCAAGTGGGGCGCAAATCTGCTGAGTGAACTAGTTGACGAACTTGCCACAGGTGCCAAACCAAAAATCGACCCAGCTTTGTTGGTTGGCCTCGCACCTTTTGACGATGCAGCGGTCTATCAAGTATCAGAAGATGTCGCACTTGTGAGTACGACGGATTTTTTTCCGCCACTTGTCGACGACCCCGATGATTTTGGGGCGATTGCGGCGGCAAATGCCTGCAGTGACGTGTTTGCCATGGGCGGGAAAGTCGTGATGGCGGTGAATATTGCGGCTTTTCCAGAGAACTTCCCGACTGAGGCGATTTCGCAAATTTTTGCTGCAGGGGCCCTCGTGGTCGAGCAAGCTGGTGGGTCTGTGGCTGGTGGCCACACGATACGCAATCCAGAACCGATATTTGGGCTTGCCGTGCAGGGTGTCGTGCATCCAAAGAGAATTTTTCGCAAAGGAGGTGCGAGGCCTGGCGATATTGCGGTGATGTCAAAGCCACTTGGCACCGGTCTGGTGTTGGCGAGTGGTTCGTCGAGCGAAAAAGCTGATGTGATCAAAGGTATGCGACAGTTGAATCGTTTTGCCTCTGAGCAGTTGCAAAGACTCGGCGACGGTGTGCACGGGGTCACCGATGTGACTGGTTATGGTTTGGCGGGTCACGGTTGGGAGATGGCTCAGCGCTCGGGTGTGCAGTTGGTTTTGCGCGCCCCATGGTTGCGACCATATTCGGGGGCAATTGAGGCGGCCCAACGAGGTGTGCGCACCGGTGGCGACCCGCGCAATCGCGCATATGTTGCCGAGCACTTCAGTTTCGACGCAACGACCACGGATGATTCAGTAGTTGCTTTGTGCATGGACCCACAAACAAGTGGTGGTTTGCTTGCTGCTGTGACGCGCGAAGTCGCCGAGAGCCTCTTGCGTGACGAAATGTGGTTCAAGGTCGGTGAATTCACATCTTCGTCGGCCAGCGTGCATCTGTGTTGATGCGCAAAGCCAAACCCTGGCCGAATGCATCGCGTGAGCGCGCACTTTTTGAGCGCGGTGCTAAAACGATCGTCGGTGTCGATGAGGTCGGCAAGGGAAGCTGGGCTGGCCCGCTTGTTATTGGTATTGCGATGCTTAGTCGTGAGACCATTTTTTTTGATGAGCCGGCCCTGTTGTTGGGTGGTGTGCGCGACTCAAAGCAACTTTCAGAGTCGCAACGAGAAGAAATTTTTGAACAAGTTTCGACCCAATGCATTTGGGCCATCGGCGCCGCGAGCGCACTTGAGTGCGATCGATTGGGTATGGTTGAAGCACAACGCCTGGCAACCGCACGAGGTTTTTTGGCGCTTCACTCAAAGACCGAATCTCTTGACGGCAAAAAAATTGATGCAGCGATCGTAGATGGGCGTTGGGATTTTGTTTCGCCCCATGCTCGAGAGATAAATCTTGAAGTCAAAGCCGATGCTGATTGTGTGTCGGTGGCGGCTGCTTCGGTCGTGGCGAAAGTTTCGCGTGATCGCACGATGAGGTTGCTCGCGGTTGATTATCCGCATTGGCATTTCGACACCAACAAGGGTTACCCTTGCCCGAAACATCGGGCTGCATTGCAGGGTTATGGCCCTTCAGCCATTCATCGCACCTCGTGGGCATTCATGCCCAACTATGTGCCATGGTTGATCAACTAGCGAAAAGCTGTCTAAAAAATTATTTGGCTAGCTTCTCAGGCTCTTCTATGTTGCGTTCGTAGATGAGTGTGGCAAACAGTGCGGCGAATGCGAGTGTTCCGATGAGCCAGACGGTTTCTGGTTTGGGGCCGAATTGCCACCACCATTCGATTGGGTTGTTGAGCGATTTTGAGATGAACACGTCTTGGCCGGTTGTGTAGCGGCGAATGGTGTCGCGCAGGGCGATCGAGTTGGCAGTTGTTGCCAATATCGCGACTGTGATGACTAGTGAGTTGGGGTAGCGTTCTGTTTTGTTGGCTGCGGTGATGATCACCAGACCCAAAAAGAACGGCAAAAAATACCTCGGCTGTATGACGTTTCCAACTTTTGAGAATGCTTGTTGGTTGGCATACAAGATCGCTACACACATGACAACAAACAGACCGCCAAAGATGATTTGATGAATTCTTTTGGATTTAAGAAGTGCAAATACGATCGTCAACAAAAATGCCTGGAGGGTAAACAGCCAGACTGTGTGTGTCATTTCTAATTCAAACCACCCCAATCCCCAGCCACCGAAAAATCCCATTATGAATCTGGGCAAGTTGATGAAATTCTGTAAGAGCAAATTATTCGCAGTTGTGGTGATTCCTTCGCTGATTTCAACCCGCGGGTCATTGAAAATGTTTATTCTCCCGTAGCGGCCCGAGAAATAGTCGAAGATTAGATAAATCAGGGGCAAAACTGCAGCACCAAACAATGCGGTCTTTTTCGTCAACCTAAAATTTTTGGGTGCGAACTCTGAGTAGATGATCCCGGCTGCGAGCAACAAGATCACATACTTGCCTTCAAAGCGTGAAGAGTTCGTGAACCATAAAGCAAAAACAGACAAAAATGTTGCCGGTATCCAAATCTTTGGCTGGTGCCTGTTTTTGAGCGCACCAATGAACGCAAAAGTGAAACATGTGGTGCCAATCAATGACCAACTCGAAGTATTGACCGATGCAATGAAATAGGAAGTCACAGGGGCGATGACAGCGAGCCAAGCCAGAAGCAAATCAGGAGATTTTTTCAAAACAAAAGATGCAGCAAAAACAATCAAAACCGCTGCCAAAAAAGAATTAAGCAACCGCATCTTGACAACACTCGCCTCAACATCACCACCGACAACGAATCGAATTGACTTTATGTATCGAGTTTCATTTGCTGATTCAAAAAATTTTCGAACACTGATATCCGTCAGTTCTTTTTGGCACGCAGCACTATAATCTTGCCCAGGATCTAGATAACATCGCTGCGGAAATGCAACAAGCGCCGGAATGATGTGATATTTTATATTCCTTGAATCATATTTGCAGAACTCAGTTGCTTCTTTAACTGAACCGTTGACTTTATTCAGTTTGCGGAACTCAGTTGCTTCTTCACCTGAACCATCGAATTTAGATGTCTCGCGGAACAATCTCAACAAGTCCAATTGTTGGGTGTATGGAATATTTTTGCCACACCAAACTGTCGTAAGCACAGTGTCTTCATCAGGACTACTGCCTATTGCTGAACTAACCGACCATGCAGCAAATGTTATAAAAAGTAAGAGACTTAAGAAGAATCTTAGTAAATAATCACGAAAGATAAATTTGTGAATAGTTTTCATCGAGAGTTGATTAGGCGAGATTTCCGACACTGTTGCGTTCGTAGATGAGTGTGGCAAACAGTGCGGCGAATGCGAGTGTTCCGATGAGCCAGACGGTTTCTGGTTTGGGGCCGAATTGCCACCACCATTCGATTGGGTTGTTGAGCGATTTTGAGATGAACACGTCTTGGCCGGTTGTGTAGCGGCGAATGGTGTCGCGCAGGGCGATCGAGTTGGCAGTTGTTGCCAATATCGCGACTGTGATGACTAGTGAGTTGGGGTAGCGTTCTGTTTTGTTGGCTGCGGTGATGATCACCAGACCCAAAAAGAACGGCAAAAAATACCTCGGCTGTATGACGTTTCCAACTTTTGAGAATGCTTGTTGGTTGGCATACAAGATCGCTACACACATGACAACAAACAGACCGCCAAAGATGATTTGATGAATTCTTTTGGATTTAAGAAGTGCAAATACGATCGTCAACAAAAATGCCTGGAGGGTAAACAGCCAGACTGTGTGTGTCATTTCTAATTCAAACCACCCCAATCCCCAGCCACCGAAAAATCCCATTATGAATCTGGGCAAGTTGATGAAATTCTGTAAGAGCAAATTATTCGCAGTTGTGGTGATTCCTTCGCTGATTTCAACCCGCGGGTCATCAAAAATATTGATTTTCCCGTAGCGGCCCGAGAAATAGTTGAAGATTAGATAAATCAGGGGCAAAGCTGCAGCACTAAACAATGCAGTCTTTTTCGTC
>CAYOVI010000052.1:0-10755 GCA_964407365.1 uncultured Ferrithrix sp. | reverse complement strand
ATGGCTTGACCGATGGCTAATGATGCTGTTGCTGCTGGTGATGGCGCGTTGCAAACATGTGTCACACGACCATTTGTTCTTATCTCAAAATCATCTAGCAAATGACCATCACGGCTACAGGCTTGTGCCCTCACACCCGAGCCAGCAGGACGCAGGTCTTGTTCTTTGAGCTCGGGCACGAGTTTTTGCAGTGCCCGAACAAAAGCCGTCTTGCTGAGCGATCGATGGTATTCACCCAGTCCAGTGCGCCAATATCTTCTAGCAATCTTGCGAAAACCTGGCCAAAAAAGCGTCTCAGAAAAGTCGCGCATTGAAAAATCTGTTTTTCGATATCCCTCTCTTGCAAAAGCCAAAACAGCGTTTGGTCCGCACTCGATCGTGCCGTCGACGCGTCTCGTGAAGTGCACACCAAGAAACGGAAAATTTGAATCCGGAACCGGATAAATGAGATTGCGCACAAGATGTTTCGCATTGCATTCAAGTTCGAAATATTCGCCACGAAAGGGCACTATTCGCAAGTCTTTGGCTGATCCGGTTTTGTTGGCCAAGCGATCAGATTGCAGACCAGCACATGAGACCACCCGTTTGGCGATGAACTCTCCGCCACTCGTGCTAACAATGATTTCACTGGCTCGATGATCAATGTCGATTACAGCAGTATTCAAGCGCACGTCTCCACCCAAGTTCGAAACTTTGTCTTTCAATACATCTACCATCGATCGATAATCCACGATTCCGGTTTGGGGTACGAACAATCCGGCGACCCCAGAGCAATGTGGTTCAATCTCTCGAATTTCGCCAGAGCTGAGTTTGCGAATGCCGCTCAGCCCGTTTGCTGAACCTCGCTGAAACAACATCTCAAGTTGAGAGACCTCTGCATGGTTTGTCGCTACGACAAGCTTTCCACAAATCTCATGAGCGATTTGATTGTCTTGGCAAAACTTCAAAAGTCTGGCATATCCGTCTAGACAATTTTTTGCCTTCAACGAACCAGGTTTGTAGTACAAACCAGAATGGATCACGCCGCTGTTGTGTCCCGTCTGGTGTGCACCAACACTCGATTCTTTTTCTAGAACTACAACTTTGAGTTTCGATGATTTCTGCAACAATGCCCATGCCGTCGATAAACCCACGATTCCGCCACCTATGACAACTACATCGGCGCGAAACTCAGACACTGAAAGTGTCATCAGTTGTTGGGCGGTCGTCGAACGACCTCGGCATAGGTTCCTTCTTCGGTAATTCGCGAATCTTCGATCTTGTAAAGTCGGTCGCAATATTCGACGGTGCTCAGTCGATGCGCGACGATGATGACGGTTTTTGAACCCTGCAATGCCTGCACGGCCTGCATCACGCCGTGCTCGGTTGGCGTATCGAGCGAACTTGTAGCTTCATCCAAAACCAAAACACTTGGATTGTGATACAGGGCGCGGGCAATGCCGATGCGTTGTCTTTGCCCACCCGACAAACGAACGCCCCGCTCGCCAACGACAGTCTCAAGTTTGTCCGGCAGGGTCTCGACAAAATCTTGCAATTGAGCCAAACGAATAGCCTCTTTAACCAGGTCATCGTCGATGTTTTCTTCGTTCAACCCAAAAGCCACATTTCGGCGCAATGTATCGTCGGTCAGATAAATGGCTTGAGGCACATAGCCAATTTGGTTTTGCCAGTTGCGCAGATCTTGCTGAATATCTCTTCCGTCAACCTGAACCAAACCTGATGTCGGTGCAAACAAACCCAGAATCACATCAACCAATGTGCTCTTTCCAGCGCCACTCGGGCCGACAAAACCAACTGCCTCACCGCGTTTTACGACAATTGAAATATTCTGCAACGACGGCGACGGTGCGGTCGGGTACTTGAAACTCACGTCTTTGAGCTCAAGTTGGCCCGAAAACGCGACAACCTTTGACGAATCACGCGCCTCAGTGGTGTCGAGCAAAAAATCTCGATAAACAGATGCGATTATCGATCTGTTGAAAGTCAGGGTTTGAGTCGCCATCAAAAGTCGATTGATCGATGGCATCACGCGAAAGGCCGCCGCTGCAAAGAGGCCGAGAATCGGCACAATGTCGGCCAATGGTCGGTCGCGCACAACCATGCTCACGACCAGCAAACAAAGCCCGACGATGGTGATGATCTCCATAAACGAGCGCGGCAAGGTCAGTATCACGTTGTAAACACGATTGATCCTCACGCTTTCGCCCAGGTGCTTTTGGTGTTGCGATAAAAATTCATTTTCGCGCCCCAAAATTTTGACGTCTTTTACTCCGCCGAAGCCCTCTTGCAAATGCTGCAGAATCTTTGTCTCGTGGTAATCAACCCTGTAACCCCAATTGTCAATTCGGCGACGGGTGACACGCTGAAAGACAAAAGTCGATATTCCAAACACGGCCAAGACCGCCAAAGTTCCAACAGGCTCGACATAGACGAGCAAACTAAACAGGGCGATCGCAACCAAACCATCTGTGAGCAATACCAAGAACGGATCGACACCACAAGTAACTACCGAGGTTGCATTTTTGGCGTTGCGCATCAAGGTCGACGAGTTTCGTTGTAAGTGAAACATGTACGGCTGTCGCATATAAATCGAAAACAGACTTTGCGAAAGCCGACCAGAGACAGATGCTGAAAAGCCCTTCTGAACCCACAGGCTCCAAAACAAAAAAGAACTGCGGACGATATAAATGACAACCATCGCCACCATGACCGCCGAAATGAGCTCTTCGCGACTTAGTGACCCGAACAAATCGACAATCCACGGGTACTTTTCTTGATAATTGTCCTGGGTCAAAATGCCGATGATCGGCACGACGATGCCGAGACTTATTGTCTCGAGAAACATGCCCACTAGCACCATGAAAACAATCCTGATGAAAGAAACACGATCGGACTTTGTGAAAAGTCTCCAGACGATTTTTACAGTTTCCATCATTGAAACTTTTTCTTCTGAAGCGTCAGACATCTGAATTGTGATTCTACTTAGCACCCAGTAGCGACGATCGGAATCGAACCGATGACCTTCCGATTATGAGCCGGATGCTCTCACCAACTGAGCTACGTCGCCTTGTATTGCGGAGCCCTCTGTGGGAATCGAACCCACCACCTCTTCCTTACCATGGAAGTGCTCTACCGACTGAGCTAAGAGGGCGAATAACTGCTCGGGATAAACCGCACAGATTTCGCTTTCAATATAGCGGGAACTACCCACATCTAGAAAGATAAGGTTTTGTGGATGTCAAACTTGTTGATTCGAGAAGCAACCCGCGACGATGCACAAGCAATTTGCTCGATCTATAACTACGAAGTTGAAAATGAAACTTCAACGATGGATCTCGTTGCTCGCACGGTTGACTTGCAACGCGAGTGGATAGCTGCGCGAAGTGGTGCCTTCTGCGCGATAGTCGCGGTAGACACCAACGGAACAGTTCTGGGTTTTGGTGCGCTGAGTGAATATAAAGACCGCAGCGGCTATCGATCAACGGTTGAGAACTCTGTTTATGTTCGCCGCGACGCGGCCCGAAGAGGAATCGGAAAACAACTGCTCACTCGACTGATTGAAATGGCGACGGTCTCGGGTTTTCACTCGGTAATAGCCCGAATCGAGGCCCAAAGCTTGGCTTCGCGTGGCCTGCACCAATCATGTGGTTTCGAACTCGTCGGAATAGAAAAACAGGTTGCCAGAAAGTTCGGCAAATGGCTCGACATCGCTGTGATGCAAAAACTACTTGCTTCTTAATTCAAAAAAGTCGATGCGTGCTCGGTGACGAACACTGAAGAAAGTCGTGAATTTAAAGCGCCTAGTTTTGCAACCGAATTTTTTGACAGCAAATCATGAAACAGATCTCTGTATTGTTGCTGAAGTTCTTCATCGTGATCAGACCCTGAAGCAAGCTGTTTATAAAACGCCAGACAATGATCTCTGATCTGCTCTGGCGAACTCTGTTTGATGGTGATACCCGCCTCTTCAAAGGCCTGCAACCCTAAGAATCTTCCGGCACCAGATTCAAAAACTTCTTTGAGCGTCAGCGAGCGACCCAACTTCTGACTATTTAGAAGCGCCGGCACCCATGTAACCAGTCGTGTACCGGCAAAGCACAGTGAATATTGGGCGATGTCGATGTATAAAACTGGCCGACGTGCCGCGAGCGCAACTGCATCTGGCCCCGACATCGTCGATACAACGCACATTGAATGCGCTGGCAAATAGACATCTAAAAGCGCAGATTTCTCCGGACTGTTTGCATAGTCGATGATTTTGTTGCCAGCTACATGGGTTGTGCCAGCGGCACCAAGTTTGATTACGTGTACGCCAGATTCTGCCAACGCCTGGGCAGCCAACAAAAAATCTTGAAAACTTCGACTGCGCAAGGCACCACTCGACAGCGGGCCAGTTGTTGGTGGGGCCCATGCCGCCTCACGCACGACGAAACAAACGTATTCGTCGCCTGGATTGATGCCGATCTCCCGCAAATACTTCTCGCCGGTTCGCAATTCGGACTTGCTGAATTTAAGGTGAGTTTCACAACCGTCGAGCACGTGATCGTTTTCGTGCAGTTTGTCGAACTGCAATATCTGCATCTCAAAGTTGGGAAACCATTTGCTCGCTCGATGCATTGCATCGACGATTGCCGAAGGCAACACCCACAATTCTCTTCGCCAAATTTTGACCAATGCTTTGTTGACCTGATCTCGATTTTTGCCAAGTGACCAAATTAAAAGGCGTCTTACACCATGGGGACTGTTCTGTTTTTCTGTCTTGAGCTTGCTCAAGACCTTCTCGGGCTCAAGTGCCAAATGGCCAAAAAGCGTGACATTGGGCAAAACAAACTCAACGACCAAAAATCTCTTGCATAAATAGAAAAACAAAATGAATGGAATCATGGCCAGCCGCAACCCCAGTTGCGCAGCAATTTTCACAAACCTCATGGTTGTATTTCAGATCTTTTGAATCAAATCTGCAAGTTTTACAAAACTATATTCGGCCACTGCATTCTGTGCGGCTTTGCCGACCTTCTTTACGGAATCAAGATCGGGAAACTGGCCTAGCTGATTTATGTCGAAAATTGTTTCTTCGTGTTTCATCCAGCTTGGGCTCGCAGAGTCGAGATTGCTGATCACCGCACAACCATGAGCCATTGCGCTCATCACCGTGGTGTTATTCTCGCGCACCCCTTTTGGAAAAAAGGCAACCAGTGCGGTGGTTTCTTGCAATCGGCGTGAGACCTCTTGATCGGCGAGAAACCCGAGAAACACCACGTTTCCACCGACCGCTTCAGAAATCTCTGCGCCTACCAAGAAAAAATTTTCGTCAAAACTAGTGCCCTCATGAAGTGCAGATGAGACCTCGAGTTGAAACGAGCGATTTGTGGCAGTTAGCACCTTGCCGAGTTTTTGATATCTCTTGGCACTGATCTTGTGCGCCATGCCAAAAGTAAGCAGTTTGATTTCGGCGCTTGGGTCTCTTGCAGTCACAGGCGCACCGGGTGCAAAGAGGCTCAAGACATCTGGTCTGAGCGACTTTATTTCTGTGGCGATTTCTGCACTGGCGGAAAAAACCCTTTCGGCGCGACCCAAAATGCGAGTCTCAAGATCTGAGCCTTCGACTGCATGTAAAAAAACGTCAAATACCAAACTTTGGTTTTTGAGAATAGTTTCTAGATCTCTTCTACCCGAATCGTCGACTTCTTGCAGCTTGATCGACAACAAGACTCTTCCGCCGGCGAGCGAAGATGCAGTAGACAAAGAGGATAATTTGCACTTCAATGCCTCGGCCAAACTACCGTTGAATCTGGCTACACCACACGTGTATGGATTTGTATGAAACGTAGCGACACAGTCATAGGTTGACATGACTAGATTTTGCTCGATTCTCCTGAGAATTTTTTCAGAATCTTCGTAGAAGAATTAAGCACCGTTTCAAGATAAACGACTTGAATGCTGTGTTTGGCACATATCTCTAGTTCTTCTTTGGGCAACCCCCCACGCGCCTTCCAATCACTGCCTTTTGCATAAATAAGAGGTAGCAGTTCGGCCAAGACAGCAGCAGTCGACCCCGAGGAAATATGAACAAAGTCGACATATTTGATCGCGTCAATCACCAAGGCGCGTCGCGGGGCTTCAAGCAAAATTGCGTGCTTGGATTTTGTCCAATCATCCGAGGTGATGTTGCAGAGCACCAAGTTACCCAACTCTTTGGCCGCAGAAAAATATGCAATATGGCCCTCATGCAGTGGATCAAAACTGCCATCTACCATCGTCACCTGCCCAACATATTTTCTTAAATCGTCAGTTGAGATGATCATTTAAAAATCTTACGTCTTATTTCACGATGGTCTAAGTGATTGTGGGCCGGGAAGGATTCGAACCTTCGTAGACGTAAGCCGGCAGATTTACAGTCTGCTCCCTTTGGCCGCTTGGGTACCGACCCCACATCATCTGACGCCGACACGCTATCTCTTTTAGATATCGTTTCCCCATGCCAAGTTTCGATGTCGTCTCTGAAGTTGACCGCCAAGAATTGCGTAATGCAATCGACCAAGCCCAGCGCGAGTTGGCAAATCGGTATGACTTCAAAGACACCAACTCAGAAATCGAGCAAAAAGATCTCGTATTGACACTGAGAACCTCAAGCGAAGATCGACTTCGCGCACTCAAGGTGCTTCTTGAAGAGCGCTTTGTCAAGCGAAACATCTCGCTTAAAAGTTTGGACTGGGGAAAGATCGAGCAGGCCACCGGAGAAAGCGTGCGTCAAATCGTCACAATCAAAGTGGGAGTGCCCGCCGACAAAGCTCGAGAAATAAACAAATTGATCAAAGAAAAGGGGCCAAAGGGCGTGTCGGGTCAAACTCAGGGTGATCAACTCAGGGTCAGTGGCAAAAAGCGAGACGACCTTCAGCAAACCATCGCCATGCTGCGTGCGGCAAACCTAGATCTGCCTCTGCAGTTCATCAACTTTCGCGACTAACAAGAACTTTTTTAATCTTCGGTCGGCGCCTCGGCGGCTCGGCGTTGCAATTCGCTCACAACCGACGCATCTGCCAATGTCGTGGTATCACCAATGTTTCGACCCTCGGCAACGTCGCGCAACAACCTGCGCATTATCTTGCCGCTTCGAGTCTTGGGTAGGTCGGGCGTGAAGTAAATCATTTTCGGTTTGGCAATCGGACCGATTTCTTTGGCAACGTGTTCACGCAACGCTTTCTCGTCGACATCGAGACCACCACGCAAAGTCACATAGGCGATAATCGCTTGTCCCGTCATTGCATCATTGGCGCCCACAACCGCCGCCTCAGCGACACTCGGGTGTGACACCAGGGCCGATTCGACCTCGGTTGTCGAAATGCGATGACCCGAAACATTCATTACATCATCGACTCGGCCCAACAGCCACAAATATCCGTCGCTATCAAGTTTTGCCCCATCACCGGCAAAATAGCGACCGGGAAATCTGCTCCAATATGTTTCGCGATAGCGCTTTTGATCCCCCCAAATGCCCCGCAACATACCGGGCCACGGTGTTGTGAGCGTCAGATATCCGCCACCCGATGAGACTCGGTTGCCTTGTTCGTCGACTAGTTCGGCCCCGATTCCAGGCAAGGCAAAGGTCGCCGAGCCAGGCTTTGTGACCGTGACACCTGGCAACGGGGTGATCATCATTCCGCCAGTTTCTGTTTGCCACCAAGTATCGACGATCGGACAACGCGAGCCACCAATATTTTCGTTGTACCAAATCCATGCTTCGGGATTAATCGGTTCTCCGACGGTGCCTATTAGTCGTAGAGAACTCAAGTCATGTTTCTTCGGCTCTTGGGCGCCCCACTTCATGTATGTGCGTATCGCAGTCGGAGCGGTGTAAAAAATTGTCGCTTTATATTTTGCGATGATCTGCCAAATTCGATCATTGGCAGGAAAATTCGGCACTCCCTCATACATGATTTGGGTTGCGCAATTGGCCAAAGGTCCGTAAACGATGTAACTGTGACCAGTCACCCAACCAACGTCTGCGGTGCACCAAAAAATATCGGTGTCAGGTTTGTGATCAAATGCATACTTGAATGTCGTCGTCACATGTGTCAGATAACCGGCTGTCGTGTGCATGATGCCTTTTGGTTTGCCGGTTGTGCCCGAGGTATAGAGCAAGAACAACAGATGCTCTGCCTCCATGGGTTCGGCATCACAAACTGCACTAGCCCCAGCCATTGCCTCGTGATACCAGAGGTCGCGGCCCGGTTTCATTTCAACGTCGTTGTTACCACGCTTGACAACGACCACGTGCTCGATCGTCTTGGTCGACTTCAAAGCCTCATCGGCCTGTGATTTAAGAGCAAACACTTCCCCACGACGCCAGCCGCCGTCGGCGGTCACCAAGAGTTTTGCCTCGGCGTCATTGATGCGATCTGAGAGTGACTGCGATGAAAAACCGCCGAAAACGACGCTGTGCGCTGCGCCGATACGGGCACAAGCCAACATTGCTACTGCCGCCTCAGGAATCATCGGCAAATAGATATTCACCCGATCACCTTTTTTGATGCCGAGACTCTTCAACACATTTGCAAATTTTTGAACTTCGGCCAAGAGTTGAGAATAGGTAACCACGCGCGAGTCGCCAGGCTCGCCCTCCCAATAAAAGGCCACTTTGTCGCCACGGCCAGCAAGAACATGCCGATCCAAACAGTTGTAAGAAACATTCAATTTGCCGTCGCTGAACCACTCGGCATAAGGCAGGTTCCACTCGAGAGTTTTAGTGAAGGGTTGAGCCCACGAAATTAGTTCGCGTGCGTGTCTGGCCCAATAGCCGACAAAGTCACGTTCACCCTCTAGATAGAGGCTCTGATCTGAAACGATTGCCTTGGCCTTGAATTCGGCCGAGGGTGGAAACTTTCTTTGCTCATACGAGAGTGCATCAATTGCTTGAACATCATTTGCCATCTTTGCCCCGATTCAGAACCGTGTGATTGAATGCCCATCGGCGAGAATAGTAAACCGCGATGAAAAACTCACATTCTGCCAATTCTCAAAAATTCAACGGCAATTCAGAACTGCGTGATGATACAGACCTCCAATTCGGATGGTTCGAATGGTTGTTGGCCCTTGGCATGGCGCTCACTTGGGGCTCATCGTTTCTGTTGATCGACATAATCATTCATGATGCTCCAACCACTTTCGTGCCATTTGGAAGATCGTTATTTGGGATGATCGCATTGATGTTCGTGCCCGGCTCTACTCAAAAAACTGCTCGTGAGCACCTGCCTCGACTTTTAATTTTGGGTTTGATATGGATGGCAATGCCATTCATTCTTTTTCCATTAGCTGAAAAAACAGTAGCGAGCAGCATCGCCGGAATGATGAATGGCGCACTACCGATCGTGGTAGCTCTCGTCACAGCGATTTGGGTACGAAAGGTGCCATCAACGCAACGAATCATCGCGGTGCTGGTCGGCTTCGTGGGCATCGTGTTGATTGCCGCTCCATCAATTCGTGAGGGAAGTTCGGCGGACGCGAAAGGGATGTTGTTTTTGATTTTGGCTGTGTTGTGCTATGCAGTGGGTTTGAACATCGCCCGACCTTTGCAAGCAATTTACTCACCAGCCACGTTGATGCTTCGAGTTGTGGGTATCTCGACATTGATCTCGGCCCCGCTCGGCATCAATGCGATGCGATCGACGAATTTCACCATCGAGATGATTGCAGCCACCATTTTTCTGGGGGCTCTCGGTTCTGGTTTCGCATTCTTGTTGTTCGGCACACTGCTCAAACGTACTGGGCCAGTAAGAGCGATGATCCCGACATATTTCACGCCAGTGGTCGGCACAATTCTCGGAGTCTTTTTCAACGACGAAAAAATCTTGTTTTTGTCGATGCTTGGAATGTTGATAGTTATTTACGGCGCATGGCTAACCAGCCGACCTGAAAAAATTGTCGACAAAGAGAATTAGTCGCGACGCTGTCTGTCGCACAAAGGCCCTAACTGACCCCATCAATCGACCACGCACCAGGTCTGCCCTCGAGATGAGAGTGGGATTTTGGTCAAAAATGATCTTTGCAAGCGCCCTAACCGAATTTGTTTGGGAGTCTTTGAGGCTGGCAGTCCATGACGTTTTGCTGATGCGAAACGCAGAAAGTCTTTGATCCACGAATATCGCCGGGCCGAATTCGATCAAACTCACCCACATTGCAAGGTCGATCACATAATCGCCATGAAATTTGCCGGCCTGTTCGAAGGCAGATCTGCGAAATGTGACCGCCATTGGCTCGCCGATCGGGTTGCCACCACTGCGAACAACTTTCTTCAAAAACTGACTCTTGTTGAACCTCGCATCACCTTTGCCAGAAACTCGCCGCCCCTTGATTATGCGACCATTCGGCGTGACAAAGTCGCGCAAACCAAAGCAAAACGAGACATCTTTGTTTTGTGGCGACGCCATAGTTGAAACCTCTTGTTCAAGACATTGCCGATAGAGCAGATCATCTTGACAGATCAACTTGATTAATTCGCCACGGGCATTTACAACCGAATTATTCCAATTGGCTTCTGAGCCGACTTTGGCCAACGAGTCGATGCGCGAAATTCGCGGGTCACGAAAGGACCTGACGATTTCTAAAGTTTTGTCAGTCGACCCGTCGTCAGAGATGATCAATTCAAAATCATCAAATGACTGGTTCAGAATGCTTTCAATTGTCTGAGCGATAAATTTTTCACCGTTATACGTCGGAATGCAAACAGAAACCTTCGGAGTCGAACTTGTCATCTAA
>CAYOVI010000051.1:0-10827 GCA_964407365.1 uncultured Ferrithrix sp. | reverse complement strand
CGGCGTCATGTTCGACCCACCCTGGCTGAGGAAAGTATTGGGTGAATTCTCGATATGCACTTATTTCAGAAAGTCCATTTGCAAAGACTGCTCGCGACCTGACCCCGGTTGTGCCGGCATCTATCGCAATGACCACGCTCATTTTTGAATCAACTATTGGTCGAACCGGCGACGATCAACTGGCTCAGTTGGTCATAGATTTCGGGGCATGTAACCATAAATTCTTTGGGCGTTGATTTTCCGCCGGAAAAGTTTGCCGATTTCGCCCCAGACTCGACGGCAATCAATTCTGCGGCCGCGATGTCCCACTGGTGCAAGTTTTCTTCGAAGTATGCATCTAGACGTCCGCATGCCACGAAACAAATGTCGATGCTTGCCGCGCCAAATCGCCGAATGTCGCGGATCTGATGAATAATGTTTGCCACGCGCTTTGACTGCACGGTTCGCTGTTGTGGCGAGTAACTAAAGCCAGTGCAAACGAGAGCCTTTGAGATGTCGCTAGTTGAGTTGCAGAAAATTCGCTTGTCGTTCAAAAACGCACCTTGCCCCCGAACTGCATGAAACATCTCATCTAGCGCAGGTATATATACGACTCCGACAAGGGGGCCTTGTTTGTCGCTGACACCGATTGAGACGCTCCATCCAGGCAACGCATAGAGAAAATTTGTTGTTCCGTCAATTGGGTCGATGCACCACGTAATGCCGCTATTTCCGTCTACTGACGCTCCCTCTTCCCCGATGATCGAATCGTTTGGTCGACGACTGCGAATCTCGCCGACGATGTATTTTTCGGTGGCTCTGTCATACTCGGTGACCATGTCGGTGCTGGTTGTTTTTGTCTCGACTTTTGAAAGACCGGACAGTCGACCTGCAAGTGCAGCCTCGCCACCTGTTTTTGCGAGCAACCGACAAATCTCAAGCAGCTCGCTCGACAACTGAAGAATATCTTGGGTGTTCACTTCTGGTTCTCGATATCTTTCCATTCTCCCGTCGCTCGCAAAACTAAGACTGCGACGATGCCCATACCGAAAGCCCCGGTTAGGGCGCCAAGAATCAAGCCAATTGAATTTGGTACGTCGCAATCACCTTGGCACTGCAAATCCACGAGCGTGAAGCCAATTAGAGCCCCGGCGATGCCCGCAACAATTATCGAGACAAATGCGACGACTCGCGCACCGACAGAGGGCAGCGCCGATAGTCGACGATCTTGCGGATTCATGGTAATGAGTTTATGACTAGCGTCTGATTCGTGAAGGATTCACGGATAGTCGGTGGAAAAACAATATTGCACGTCGATATGGACATGTTCTATGTTGCCGTCGAATTGCGACGCAACCCGCAGCTGCGTGGTTTGCCAGTTGTCGTCGGTGGAGATGGTGCGCGAGGTGTGGTGGCAGCCGCATCATATGAAGCCCGTCGATTCGGGGTTTTTTCTGCGATGTCTTCGGCCAAAGCCAAAAGGCTCTGCCCCCAAGCAATTTTTTTGCCCGGTGATCATGAGCACTACTCAGAAGTCAGCAGAGAGGTTTTCGAAATCTTTCATTCGATCACTCCACTTGTCGAGGGTTTGTCGCTTGACGAGGCGTTTCTAGACGTGACTGGGGCAAAAAAATTGTTGGGCAACGGCGTGCAGATTGCGCGAGAGGTTCGTTCACGGGTCGAAAAGGCGACTCAGTTGACATGCAGCGTGGGAGTTGCGCCAAATAAGTTCTTGGCAAAACTCGCATCAGTGGTGGCAAAGCCACGAGCAACCCAAGAGGGGGTTCTTCGGGGTCACGAGGTGTTCGAAGTTGTTGTCGGCCACGAACTTGAGTTTCTGCACCCTTTGGCTGTCGAGTCACTTTGGGGTGTTGGTCCTGTCACCCTCGAAAAACTAAAGGCGCTTTCAATTCAGACTGTTGGTGACCTGGCAAAATTCGATCTCAAAATTCTTAAAAATGTGCTCGGTGACTCGCTTGGTGGGCACTTGTTCGAGTTGTCTCACGGCATAGATGACAGGTCGGTTGAACCTGACCGTGACGCAAAATCAATCGGTCACGAAGAGACCTTTTCATCTGACATCAAGGACTTCGGGGTTGCTCACGATCAGTTGCTTAGGTTGGCCGATGCCGTGGCGGCCAGGTGTCGAAGCGCGGGCGTTGGGGCACGCACGATTTCAGTGAAGTTCAAATTCGCAGATTTTCGCCTAATTACTAGGGCGGCCAGTGTCGAGTATCCATTGACCACGGTCCAGGCAATCATGCGTCTTGTCGAGCCGATCTTGGCTTCGGTAGACATCTCTGCAGGAGTTCGTCTCTTGGGGATCAGTGCGAGAAACCTGGTCGCCCCAGAAGCGCAACTGAGCCTCTTTGGGTCGGGGAGCGATGAAACAACGGCCAACGAACTGGATGCAACATGGAGCTCGACGACTTCGGCTATTGACGACATTCGTCACAAGTTTGGAGACTCGGCCATCAGGCCCGCAAGCACGCTAAAAAATAAACGCAAGCCCGGCGCCTCAAAGTGGGGCCCGAACGATTTGGGTTAAATTTTGTCTTGCCTGGTGCCTACAATCGTGAGAAGATAGAGCAATTTTCACCGGAGGAACTTTGCCACTTTCAGACAACGAAAAACAGATTCTTCGCCAGATTGAGCAAGACCTCAAGGCTGATGAGAAATTTGCACAAGCCGTTTCGTCAAAGGGTTTGTATCGGCATTCGGCTCGCACCGCGTGGTGGGCAGGTGTTGGCATCGTCGCTTCGTTGGGTTTGATAATCGTCGGGCTTCAGTTTCATTTTGCTTTTGCGTTCACCGGATTTTTGGCGATGTTGGCCTGTGCACTTGTTGTCGAGCGACAGTTGAGAGCAATGTCCAAGGTTGGTATTCGTGACGTCGCAGAGTCATTGAGAGCTCAACGCGCCAACGCACAACGCATGCGCGAAAAATTCATGCGCGAGCGGTAGAGAGGTCGCGTGGCCAAGCGCGGATATTTGGCCGTTGACATTGGGGGCACCAAACTTTCGGTTGGCGTCGTGTCGTTAAATGGCGAAATTCTTTCCAATAGTCGCGCCCTAACGCCTCAGACAAATGTGTGGCAGGCTCTCGAGTCGTTGATCAAACTTCAGATTTCTGAATCGGATGTTGAGCTCGTCTCATGTGGCGTGGGTTGTGGCGGGCCAATGGAACCTGAAGGTGAATTGGTGTCGACTCTGCACATACCCGAGTGGCGCGACTTTCCATTGCGGTCAAAGCTGCAACAACTGACAAATCTGTCCGTATATATAGACGGTGACGCCAAGGCTCTTGTTCAAGGCGAAGTTTGGTGCGGTGCCGTGGCTGGTCAAACAGATGTTATTGGCATGGTCGTTTCCACCGGGGTAGGTGGCGGAATCATCTCGCGCGGCAAAGTTTTGGACGGACGAAGCGGCAACGCCGGACACATCGGTCACGTGATTGTGGTGCCCGACGGCAGGCTTTGTGCATGTGGATCGCGGGGTTGTCTCGAGGCACACGCATCGGGGCGATCGATTGAGGCGATTACCGGCAAGCCTTCGGCCCAG
Organism: uncultured Ferrithrix sp.; assembly: GCA_964407365.1. Taxonomy (GTDB): domain Bacteria; phylum Actinomycetota; class Acidimicrobiia; order Acidimicrobiales; family Ilumatobacteraceae; genus BACL27. The sequence goes on along the minus strand of CAYOVI010000051.1, from coordinate 7,288 downwards.
GCGAGCAACGAAGTGATCGCCGAAACAGGGCGTCTCGTGGCTCGCGCTCTTGTCAGCGTCGGAGCCACGGTCGACTTGCGCAGCGCGGTTATCGCTGGCTCGGTTGCCCTTGGTTTTGGCAAGCCTTTTTTTGATGCCGTTCAGACAGAGTTAGACAGGTCGGCACGAATCGGTTTTGTCAAAGGCTTCAGCGTTTGCCCTGCGGGTTTGGGTCCGCTTTCGCCTCTCGTTGGGGCAGCAGCAGTGGCTCGCAATCTAGGCTGTGAAACATGAGGCCCGTATATGAGTTGCAAGCCGAGGAGTATCGCGAGAAGGTTCAGGCTTTCTTGGCAGAAAAACTTCCCTCCAATTGGCAAGGTATTGGGTCAATGCAGGGACGAGCAGTTGAAGAATTCGTCGCTGAGTGGCGCAAAGTTTTGGCGGCAAGCCCATATCTGGCCCCCAGTTGGCCAGTTGAGTTTGGCGGTGGGGGTCTTTCTGCTCTTGAGCAAGTGATCGTCGCTGAAGAGTTTGCTCGCGCGGGTGTGCCAACAGGTTCTTTCAACGACACTTTTGGCATTCAGATGCTTGGCAACACTCTTTTGATCTGGGGCACCGAAGAACAAAAGCGACACTATTTGCCACGCATCATTTCTGGTCAAGATGTCTGGTGCCAGGGTTACAGCGAACCAAATGCCGGATCTGATCTTGGCAACGTCGGTTTGAAAGCGACCTTGGACGGCGACCAGTTCATTTTGAACGGGCAAAAAATATGGACCTCGGCGGGTCAATATGCCACCCACATATTTACATTGGCCCGCACCAACCCTGACGCACCAAAACACAAAGGCATCTCTTTTATGTTGGTCGACATGCGCCAGCCTGGCATAGAGGTCAGACCGATCAAGATGCTTTCTGGTGAGAGTGAATTTAACGAGGTGTTTTATACAGATGTGACATGCCCGAAAGAAAACGTCGTAGGCGGGCTGAACAACGGCTGGGCAGTCGCAATGTCGCTGCTTGGCTATGAGCGCGGTGAGGCGGCTGCGACTCTTTCGATCAAGTATCAGGCAGAAATAGATCGATTAGTCGAATTGGCCAAGTCGCGCGGAATCGCCCAAGATCCGCGCATTCGTCAGCGATTGAGCGAGTGCTACAGCAAAGTTCAGATCATGAAATATCTCGGAATGCGAACGCTTACAAAATTCATCGCCGGCCATCATCCGGGACCAGATGGTGCAATCTCGAAACTCTATTGGAGCGAATATCACAAGATCGTCACCGAGTTGGCGATGGAGATTCTTGGGGCCGATGGGTTGGTGCCAGAGGGTCGAAAGCCGATGACGACTTTTCAAACCGATGAGGTGGGCGCCAAGAATAGCTCGATGAGTTGGGCGATGACTTTTTTGAACGCCAGGGCAGGCACAATTTATGCAGGCTCTTCACAGGTGCAACGAAATATCATCGGCGAGATGGTGCTTGGTCTGCCTAAAGAACCAAAACCCAACTGAACCATGTCGGCAACTTCGGGCATTAGATCTGGTGCTGCGATATTTTTTGCCGTATTGGTCAGACCAAGTCTTTGGTTGACGGCAATCGTCCAGATATTTCGACTGATGCCGCGACAATGGTGGAGGACATCTCCGTTTTTGCCCATTCCCAGCCGAAATTATTTGCGCTTTCGCATTCAAACCCAATATGGTGGCGATTCTCACAAAATTGAATCCAAGGACGTCGTGAGTTATTTAAGCTGGTTGCGAGATTCGAGATGAGAAGCGCACTTGTCTTAAACGCGACATTTGAACCGCTCTCGATAGTGCCTGCACGTCGTGCAATTTGTTTGGTGCTCTCTGACAAAGCCGAGATAATCGAAGAAGACGGCACCCAGATTCGAGCAGAGACATTTGTGATGCCTGGGCCCTTGGTGATCAGGTTGCGCTACGTCGTCAAAGTGCCATATCACCGCCGCACCGCGATGTCGCGACGAGCGATTTTTGCCCGAGACAATCATCGCTGTCAGTATTGCGGCGCCCATGCAGACAGCATCGACCACGTTATGCCCCGCTCTCGTGGCGGAATGCATGTATGGGAGAACGTCACTGCTGCATGTCGAGGCTGCAATTTAAAAAAGCGAGATCGCACACCTCAAGAAGCTGGCATGGCCCTTGCCAAACAGCCGCACACCCCACGCGAACTTGCCTGGGTGACAGTTTCTGTGGGCCGGGTGCCAGAAGAGTGGAAGCAATATTTGGCGGTTGCCTCGTAAGTGTCGATTTGGCGAATCGAGTCATCAAGAGAATCGGCCGAGGCGTTTCACGGGCGAGATCTACCGGCCGAGCGAGCAATTTGGCGCGCGACAATCAACGACACAGCAGTGGTGCTCGGATCGAGACAAGACTCGAACATCGTCAACCATGAAGCCTGCCAAAAAGATGGCGTTGCAATTGTGCGTCGCCGAAGTGGTGGCGGGGTGGTTTTGTTGCAAGCCGGCACACATTTGTGGCTTGACTTTGTTGTGCCCCAAGGCGACGAACTTTGGCGCGACGACATTGGCGAGTCAATGTGGTGGGTAGGTGATCTCTGGGCAGAGGCCTTGGCCAAGTGCGAAGTCGCTGATCTAGATCAATTAAAAGTTCATCGAGGTGGCTTGGAGAGGTCTTCTGAGTCAGACTTAATTTGTTTTGGCGGGCTCGGACCAGGTGAAGTCACATTGCACGGCCAAAAAATTGTCGGCATTTCGCAGCGGCGCAACCGTGAAATGGCTCGTTTTCAGTGCGTTGTGCATAAAGCATGGTCGCCAAATTTGTATCGCAAATATCTGTTGGTCGATCAAGAAATTTCTCGCCTGGCAGTGGCTGAAGTATCGGGTTTAGACCTGCTCGCCCAGACCGTGATCGATCTCGCCGCCACTCGTTAAAAGCGCGATATTCAAACTGTCGGGGCTAGAAAACCGCCCAAAAATTAGTGGGGAAAAGTGGTGAAAGATGTTTGACAGTGGGGGTCAGTGGGGATAGAGTCTCTGTCGGGAGTTAGAGGGGTTCTCTAAAGCCCAGTAATTAATGGGGTTTTGGGAAAAAGCGGAGGCAAGGTGTTTGTTGGGGCTCATGAGCGGCAGCTAGACCCAAAGGGTCGCGTAGCCCTACCAGCGGCATTTCGCCCGAGGCTTGAGCCAAAGTGCTATCTGGCTCTTGGCCGCGACAAGTGCGTAGATGTTCTTACCAACGAGACTTTTTTGGCGGTTGCCAACGAAGTAATGGACAAAGTGCGTCGTGGCGAGATGGACCGCAAAGAACAGCGGGCGTTGTCGTCAAACATGATCGAAGTAAGCGTGGATGCCCAGGGTCGCATCAACGTCGACGAAAAATTGCGCCAATATGCGGGCCTCGAGCTCAACTCGCGAGTGATCATCAGCGGTTCGTTTGATCGAGTCGAAATCTGGGACCCCGAGCGCCATCAGCGCATCAGCGACTCGGGCACGCAAGAACTAGCCGGCACCGAGTAAAGCGAAAGGGGGCCAGCAACAAACTTTTCGCAACAGTCACAAGTTGCACAAGTTTTGCTTATCAGCAGTCTCCCGGTCGACAAGATGAATAGCCCCCAACTCCGCCCGCTTTTCATCTCGCTATCCGGGGAGAAATCCCGGAGGCACCGTTGGCCGGGGGGCTGCTGATAAGCAAGGCGATAAGCGGTGACATTTAGCGAGTTGCACAGCACTCATGCCAACACCAGACTTTCAAGTTCACTCATCGTCGCATTCGTCACTGCGCCAACATCTGCCGGTGATGGTCGATGAAGTTGTTGCCTGTTTTGCCGGCGTGCCTGATGGGGTGATTGTTGATGCAACGTTCGGGCTGGGCGGTCATGCACTTGCAATTCTCAATGCTTTTCCGAATCTGCAGGTTCTTGGTCTCGATCAGGATGAATCGGCTGTCGCTTGGGCCGAAAACTTGATCAGGCAAGATTCGCGATTGCAGAACCGATTGATAATGCGTCGCGTGCGCTTCGACTTTTTGAACCAAGTGCTAGAAGAATTATCGATCAGCCGCATTTCAGGTGCGTTGTTCGACCTCGGTGTTTCATCGCCCCAACTAGATATTGCAGAGCGCGGATTTTCATATCGTCAAGATGGTCCACTCGACATGCGGATGGATCGTCGAAATCAACTAAATGCAGCCGAGGTCGTCAACAATTACCAAGAGTCAGAACTCTCGCAGTTGATTTCCGAAAATGCAGACGAAAAGTTTGCACGTCGCATTGCGCGCGCGATAGTTGCTGCTCGACCGATCACCTCGACAGTGCAACTTGCTCAAGTAGTGGTCGCCGCAATACCGGCAGCCGCTCGTCGCACTGGCGGGCACCCCGCAAAGCGCACATTTCAAGCAATTCGCATTGAGGTCAACAAAGAACTCGAGATTCTCGAATCAGCACTGCAAAGCGCAATAAAAGCAACAAAAGCAGGCGGGCGAGTGGCCGTTTTGACCTATCACTCGGGAGAAAATCGCATCGTAAAGCGGGTCTTGGCCGAGTCTGGGAAAGACGCGAGCGCATCAACATTTGCATCTCCATACGTTCATGAGTCTCAATCTTGGCAATATCTAACCCGTCGCGTGCGTGCCCCCAAGCATCCCACCAGCAAAGAACAAGCGCTCAATCCGCGTGCCAAATCTGCGCGTTTGCGTGTGATCGAAAAAACACTCGCTGAGGTTGGTAATTAAATGGCAATTGCGGTTTCAACACGACCAGCCCCCGTTCGGCATCGTCGACCAGTTGGTTCAACAGCACGACCAAAACCCGTTGAGCGTCCAGATCTGCGCATTGTCGAGGTGGCTCGCGTCAAAAGATATTCGCGAGCAACTTTTGTTCTTTTGATTATTGCCGTTGTTCTTGGTTCGATCGTCGTGTTTCAGACTGTGATCGCCGAACAACAATTAAAACTCGACAAGGTGACCACGGATGTGCGCCTGGCTAGATTTCACTATGACGAGCTTCGCCAACAGCGGGCCGAGCTTCGTGCCCCAGATTATTTGCGAGAACAAGCGATGCTGCTTGGCATGTCGCAGGGTCTTTCGGCGAATTTTGAGGAGATTCCCTCCGACGTGGTCGCAAGTGTGATTGCTGCAACCGGTCAAATGGATAAAGAAATATTGAACCCGCCTTTGCTCGACGATCTCTTTTCGCCAGGAAAGCCGAAGTCAAACCCATGAGCACGATCGCTAGACGCAATCAGCCTGGCGTGCGTGATCGCCGAGAAAGACGAATCGATGCAAATCGCGTGCGGAATTCAGAGATTTCATTTCGCGCGACAACTACTGCACAAAAGACAAAGGACTATTTCACCAAAGACCTGAGAAGTGGCAACATGAGCAAGCGCATCGTCGCAATGTTCAGCGTCGTTGCGATTTTGCTCTCGTTGCTTGGTTTGCGAGTCGCTCTATTGCAGACCGTTTGGGCCAGTGACTATCGCGAAGCGAGCGTTTCGCAACGAACCCGAGTGCAAACCATTCGCGCCGAGCGTGGGTCGATCTTGGATCGAAACGGCCGTGAACTTGCACTGCCTGTGCCAACCCGCACCGTTTTTGCTGACCCTCGCTCCGTGGTCGACCCAATTGGAGTGGCTCGAGTCGTTGCTGGTGTCTTGCAACTTGATCCGCAATCCGAGGCCGAACTCGTTGCAAAACTTCAAAATAAGTCTTCAAGTTTCGTTTATCTTGCCCGCCAAGCCGACAAAGAGGTTGCTGACGCAATATTGACTCTCGGCCTCAAGGGTGTTTCGTCCTACCGAGAATCGGGTCGCGCGTTGTCGAGTGCAAGTCTTCAAGCTGTAATTGGTCGTACCGACGTCGATGGTGTGGGTATTTCTGGTCTCGAGTTGAAGTATCAAGATCTTTTGTCAGGGGTAGATGGCCGAATAGTCAGGGAGGTCAACAGCAGCGGCAAGTCGATCGCGGCGGGTGCGGGCGAGGTGCGTGAACCAGTGTCGGGCGGTCAACTGACAACGACAATCGATCGCACGATTCAGTTTCAAGCAGACGGCATAGTCAAACAGCAAATCGAGCGCCTCGGTGCGCGAGGCGGCACAGCCATCGTGATGGACACAAAAACTGGCGAGATCTATGCGATGTCGAACGTGCGTCGCAACGACGACGGAAGCTACACGAGTCAGTCTGGCAATTTCTCGTCAGTCGAAGCCAACGAACCAGGATCTGTTGCCAAGGTTTTCAGCATCGCTGCTGCGATCAACGAGGGGTCTGTCAACGTCAATTCAAAATTCAGCGTGCCTGGTTATCAAGTTTTCGACAAAGGCACCAAATGGGAATATAAAGTCACCGACGCATATCCACACAAACTCGAAGAAATGTCAGTGCGAAAGATTTTTGTCGATTCGTCGAACATCGGCACGATTCAGATTTCGCAGACACTAGACAAGAGCATCAATCATGAGTACCTGCAGATGTTTGGTTTTGGTAGAAAAACCAGCGTTGAATATCCGGGCGAGTCACGTGGCTCACTTCGACCCGTAGGCAAGTGGCAAGGCACTGAAAAGTTCACATTTTCGTACGGCTATGGTTACACGGCAACTGCGCTTCAATTGGTCGCAGCCGTCAACACGGTGGCAAACATGGGCGTCTATGTCGCACCGAAACTTGTTCTCAAGTCGATCGACAAAGACGGTGTAGAAAGCAAAACTCCAGAGTCGTCTAGTCATCGGGTTATTTCAGAGTCGACTGCAAAAATAATGACCTCGATGATGACTGAAGTCGTTTGTTACGGCACCGGCACGCTGGCCAAACTTCCTGGTATGAGTGTCGCGGGCAAAACCGGCACGGCATATAAATTGCAGGAAAACGGAACATACACCAACGACGAAGGCACCAGAACCTATTTTGCGTCATTTGTCGGGTTTTTGCCCGCCAACAAACCGAGATTCACAGTTCTTGTTTCGATAGACGAGCCAGACCCATATTCGCGCGATCGATTTGGTGGCACCGCTGCAGCACCAGTCTTTGCGCGAATAAGCCAGGTTCTAATTAACGAACTAAACATACGTCCCGAGGGCGACGACTTGGGCTGCGTTGGTTCCAGACCAGCCGAATTAGGACCGAGTCACTGAAATGTCAGTCAGACTCGACCGCCAAATCGATGAACTTCTGACGTGCACACCTGAAGTCGAAGTCAGACAGATCATCGGTGATTCACGAGTCAGCGTTTCAGAAATTACTCACGACTCGTCAAAAGTTTCAAAAGGTACCTTTTTTTGCTGCATTGTTGGTGAAAATTTTGATGGTCACGACTTTGCCAAGGCAGCCGT
>CAYOVI010000050.1:0-11070 GCA_964407365.1 uncultured Ferrithrix sp. | reverse complement strand
TGCCCTTAACGGCAACCGTCATCATCGACGTCGAACTCTGGCTGATTGAGCAACCCTGACCAGAAAACTTGATGTCTCGCACGACGCCGTCGGCGACATCTAGATATACCTGAATGTCATCGCCACAAAGTGGATTATTGCCTTCGGTGCAAATTGCCGGCGGCGGCAATTCGCCACGATTGCGCGGGGTGCGATAGTGGTCGAGAATGATTTCTCGATAAAGATCTTCGATGCCCGGCATATTTCCTCGTTCAAACTCTCTGTCTAAAAGATATCTGAGGCTGAGTCGAGAGCATCGGCAAGCACGTCGGCATCTTGCGTGGTGTTGTATAAATAAAAACTTGCTCGTGCCGTCGCGTTGGCGCCGATGATTTTCATCAACGGCTTGGCACAGTGGTGACCGGCGCGCACACAAACATTTGACTGGTCGAGAATCTGGCTCAAATCGTGAGGATGAATGCCGCGAAAAGCAAAACTAAATGTCGCGCCGCGCAATTCTGGGTTTCGCGGGCCGTGAATCGTGATGTCGTCACCAAAACGGTTGGTCAGCATGTCAAGTGCATAACTCGCCATGGCGATTTCGTGCTGGCGAATGTTGGCCATGCCGATGCCATTCAAAAAATCGACCGCCGCACCCAAACCAATCACCTCGGTGATTGGTGGCGTGCCGGCTTCAAATTTTGCGGGCAATTCTGCGCACTTAAACCCGTCAAGTCGCACCTCAGAAATCATGTTGCCGCCACCCAAAAACGGTGGCATCGCTTCGAGCAGTGCCTCGCGACCCCACAACACGCCCACACCCGACGGGCCGCACATTTTGTGGCTCGAAAACATTGTGAAGTCTGCACCCATGGTCTGCACATCGGTTGGCATGTGGGGTGCAGATTGACACGCATCGACAATCGCCAGTGCGCCAGCCCCATGGGCGGCAGCACAAAGTTTTTCGACCGGGTTAATCGTGCCCAAAACGTTTGACATCGAGGTGAAAGAAAAGACTTTTGCCCCGGCGAGCAAAGTCGAAAGTGAACTCAAGTCGAGTTGAAAGTCGCTGGTCAATGGCACCCAGCGAATCTCGATGCCACGTTCTTGTTGCAACATTTGCCAAGGCACGATGTTGGCGTGGTGTTCCATGTGGGTGAGCACGACCACGTCGCCACGCTTCAAATTGGCTCGACCCCACGAGTTGGCGATCAGGTTCAGCGACTCAGTTGCATTTTTTGTGAACACAATTTCGTTGGCACTGTTGGCGTTGATAAATTTCGCCACGCCTGAGCGAGCAGTTTCATATTTTTCGGTCGCACCTGCAGCCAAAGAATATGCACTGCGATTGATTGGCGCATAAGACTCGCGCATGAAAGCCGACATCGCATCGATCACGGCATTGGGTTTTTGTGAGGTGTTTGCGCTGTCTAAATAAACAATCGGCTTGCCGTTGATCTGGCTGGTCAAGACCGGAAACTCGCGACGTATCGTCGCTGAATCAAGCACAGTGTTTGCGCCAACCATTGTTATGCGCCGGCTCGATAGGCGTCGTAGCCGTTCTTTTCGAGTTCTGCGGCCAACTCAATCGAGCCCGATTTGACGATGCGACCGTCGATCAAAATGTGCACATAATCGGGTTTGACCTCATCGAGCAGGCGTTGATAGTGGGTGATTAGCAAGATGCCGATCTCGGGTCGATCTTGGCGCACTTCACGAATTCCCTTCGCCACGATGCGTAGCGCGTCAATATCGAGACCTGAATCGGTTTCGTCGAGAATCGCCAACTCTGGTTCGAGAATTGCCATCTGCATTATCTCGTTGCGCTTCTTTTCGCCACCTGAAAAACCCTCGTTCAAATATCGGTCTACGAACGACGAGTCCATACCCAGTCGTTTCATCCAATCGATCATCGCAAGGCGCAATTCGAGCACCGACAAGTCGATGCCTTTGCGAGCAGAAAGCGCCTGGCGCAGAAATTGAATCACCGAAACACCGGCGATCTCTTGTGGATACTGAAACGCCAAAAAAATTCCGGCTTTCGCGCGAACATCGGTTGGCCACAGCGAAATGTCTTCGCCTTTGTAAAAAACTCGACCCTGTGTCACCTCATATTCGGGTGCGCCGAGCAAAGTCGTGGCAAGAGTCGATTTGCCCGAGCCATTTGGCCCCATGATCGCGTGCACTTCGCCCGAGTTGATGGTCAGTGAAAGACCACGCAAAATTTGTGCTTCACCCTCGTTGGGTTTGGCGTGCAGATCTTCAATGCGAAACAGTTCGCTCACATAAAAGAGTGTAATTGCGGGGCTTTATATTTGCACTAAGGCGATAGTGATAATTGGTTTCACCAACCGCGCGCAACCCATGAGGCAAGTTGTGGTCGCTCGGCGCCAATCGTCGTGTCAAGACCGTGACCAGGTAGGACAATTGTCTCAGCGGAAAATGTGAACAATTTGTTGTCGATCGAGTCGATGATCGTGGCGAAGTCGCCACCTTCAAGTTTTGTGTTGCCCGGCCCACCCGGAAACAAGGTGTCGCCGGTGAATAACAGTGGCGTGCTGGCAACATGAAACGAAATCGAGCCAGCAGTGTGTCCTGGGTTGTGTATCGCGTGCAGTCTCAAATCGCCGACCTCAATGACTTCGGCATCGTCGATAAAAACGTCGTAACCGACATCTTTCAATCTCGGTGCATCGAGGGCGGTGACGGCAACTTCATAGCCAGCCTCGCGCATCGCGGGCACCGCCTGAATGTGATCCCAGTGGCCGTGGGTCTCGAGCACACGCTTGACGCCGAGTCGTTTGCAGAGTTGCAACAGCTGTTCGTGCTCATTGGCCGCATCGATCAACACCGCATCGCCAGATCGCCGACAGCGCACCACAAACACGTTGTTGTCAAATGGCCCGACTACGACTTTGTGCACGTCGACATTGGCGTCGCGCCAATGCAGAGTCGGGTCAGGTTCTAAATTTGCCATATGGCTCAAGTATCTCAGGCGAATTTGCCAGTCGCGCCGATTGCCCCGATTAGCCAAAATCACCTCGGCGCTGGCAAGATATAACCCATGAACTTTGCCTTTACAGAAGAACAAGAAGAGCTGCGCAAGACGGTTCGCGCGTTTCTCGACGCCAAGTCACCAGAAACAGCCGTGCGCGAGCAAATGGAAACTGTAAACGGTTTTGACCCTGCAGTTTGGTCGCAGATGGGTTCACAAATGGGTCTGATGGGCATTCACATTCCCGAAGAGTTTGGTGGCATGGGCTTTAGTTACATCGAGTTGGGTGTAGTGCTCGAAGAAATGGGCCGCTCGTTGCTTTGTGCGCCATATTTTTCTACAGTCGTCATGGCTGCAAACACCCTGATGCAATCTGGTGACAACGACGCCAAGAAAAAATATCTGCCCGCGATCGCAAGTGGTGAAACCACGGCGACTCTCGCATCGGTCGAACCCTCTGGCAAATGGGATGAATCGGGCATCACGATGCAGGCCAAGGGCTCGGGCAAAAATTTCACGCTCAATGGCACCAAAATGTTCGTTCTCGATGGTCACACTGCATCGTTGATTATCGTCTCGGCGCGCACCGACAAAGGTGTTTCGTTGTTCGCCGTCGATGGCAACGCCAAGGGTCTCACCCGCACCGCGCTTTCGACGATGGATCAAACTCGCAAACAGGCCAAACTCGAATTCTCCAACGTCGAAGCCACACTTATCGGCACCGAGGGCAAAGGTTGGGAAGTTCTTTCCCGCGTCAACGATTTGATTGTCGTCGCGCTCGCTGCCGAACAAGTTGGTGGTGCGCAAAAAGTTCTCGACATGGCCGTCGAATATGCAAAAGTTCGCGTGCAGTTCGGTCGACCCATCGGTTCATTTCAGGCGATCAAGCACAAGTGCGCAGATATGTTGCTCGAAGTCGAGTCTGCAAAGTCGGCCGCGTATTACGGCATGTGGTGTGCGGCAGAAATGAACGACGAGTTGCCCTCGGTTGCGTCACTGTCAAAGGCCTATTGCTCGGAGGCATATTTTCATGCCGCTGCCGAAAACATTCAGATTCACGGTGGCATCGGTTTCACCTGGGAGCACCCGGCTCATCTTTATTTCAAGCGAGCAAAGTCGAGTGAGCTGTTGTTCGGCGACCCGACTTATCATCGTGAGCTTCTCGCACAGCGCATCGGCATCTAGCGATTTTCGCGCCGCATGTCTGCGCTTTTAATTTTTTCGAGTCTCGTCGCCGCAGCTCTAGTTTTTGCCATCGCCGCCGTGATCATCGGTCGCGAAGCGCGTCGGCTCGACAGTCTCGCTCCGCGAGCCGTCTACGAACTCGAGCAAGCCACGCAGTTCGTCGCCGACAACTTGCCCAGTGCCACTCAGGCGCGTTTGACCTATGCAGAGTTGCGCAAACTGCTTGTTTTCCATATGCGCTGGCTGCACGACAAGGGTCTGCAACCCCAAGGCGTCATAGATCGTCGGCAAGACATAGTCGATGAAGTGATAGTCGACGAGCAATCGCTCACTGCTTATCTTTTAGATGCCGCCGAAAAAAACAACATCGAGATTCTCGACGATGTCGATGCCGTTTTTGTCGTCAAGGCACACCTCAAATATTTTGATGCGATTGGTGCGATAGGCCCGCAGTCAAACGACTGAGCAAACGGCGATCAAAGGCGCAGCGCTTCGTCGAGCGACTGTTTTGATGTCGAGTCAGTTTTCCAAATATTGGTATAGCGCTGAAGTTTGGGGTTGAAATACGGGTCATCATCGAGCACCGAACCCCACCTGGCACCAAGTTTGGCGACTTCGGCCTCGACACGCTTGGCGATTCGAGTTTTCGATTCAAAATGAAAAAGATGGGCGTGCGGTGTGAACACGGCTCGGTAGCCGGCAAGTTGAACTTTTAAGCAGAAGTCGATGTCGTTCCAATTGCCGGGAAACCCCATGCATAGGCCGCCGACTTTTTCGAACACGTCGCGTCGAATCAACGCACATGCAGCGATCAGACTCGAAACTTCACGTTGAACTCGAAGCAAATTTTGTGGCCCAGCCATCTCGGGGCTGCGTGCTCGATAAAGGTCGGTGGGGTCGGGGCTAAATATATGACCGGCACTTTGAATTGTCGAGTCTTCAAAGAGCAACATCGGGCCAACGATGCCCACGGTTGGGTCGTTGAACATCGCCACCATGACTTCAAGTGCCTCAGCGGTGATTATCTCGGTGTCGTCGTTGAGCAACAAGATCAAATCAGACTCGCACGACATCGCCCCAATATTGTTTTTTTCGGCAAAATTGAATGGTCGGTCATAGTCGATGATTTTTAGTCTCGAGCCGCCAATTTCGACCAGTCTCGCCCGCACCGACTCGGGTGTCGGCGAGTCGGCAACGACGACCACCTCAAAGTTTTGATACGTCGATTTTTCGAACAGACTGCGCACGGCTTCGACAACCAACACGCGCTCTGAACCAAACACCTCGGCAGACGTGCCTCGAGTCGGCACGATGACCGCGACACTTGGCTCGCTGGTCAACTTTCGATTGACGCGCACGCTCGGCACGGTCGGGTTAAGTTCGCAATCTGCGTCGATTTTTTGTCGCTTGCAGTGCTCGACAACAGCCTCAAGTGAAGTCGATGGGCGAGTGTCGCGACTTTTTGACATCGTCAAGAGTTCGGGCATGCGAATTATGTTCGTGGCTGTTTCGCAGAGTCGCAGCGCACGGTCATGCGGGTGTCGCTTGGCGAGTTCGACAATTGTGCCCGCACGTTCAACGGTGTCGGTTCTTGCCACCAGCGTTTCGCCCACATAGCAGTGAGCCCGCAGGCGTTCTGGCGACCAGCCCGGCCTTCGCACAAAACTCATCGGCTCGGCCTTGATGCCAGTGGGGTGGGCAGAGTCACCATAAATGAGATCTGCATTGAGATTTTTTTTGATCACATCGTCAAGATTCACCAATGATTCCCGATAGAGCCCGTCGCCCGCAGTCAGATAGATCACATATTCAGCGTCTGCCGGGGCGGTCGACACGGTTTTGACCCGACCAAACGACCAGCGTCGTTGCAGGTGTTTGAGCGCATCAGGCACGGCATCAATCACCAGCCAAGTGACTTTTTTTGCTCCGGCCACGACCAAAGATTTATGGGTCGTCACCAGTTCGTCGAGGGTCGCGCTATTGGCGTCGGTGACGACTAAATACGAAGTCATATTGAAAGTCGCTTGATGAGTTTGCGCAGTGGCCGCGGAATGTTGCGATAAATAAATCTCAGGGGTCGCATCCAACCTGCGTGAACCCAATTGGTCACGTGCACTTGAGTTGTGTTCGGTGGAAACGAATATTCGCGAACCGCACCAAATTGTTCGATCTGGCGCCGTCTTTCCCGGCTCTCGGCCAGTCTCGCCATTTCGGCATCGCGCTCAGCCAAAATTTCGATCGATTTTTGCACGACAGCAGGGTCGAATGTGGGCGACACCATGACTATTTAAGGATATCTAACTGCGTCAAGCGCGGTTAGATCATCATGTTGAGCGAATCAACAACTCTTTTGCCTTGAGCAACATCGCCGACAATTTTCAGATTTTTGCCCAGCGCTTCACCAGTTGCGCGACCGGTGGCGAGTTGAACAAATGTGTTGCTATCCATTTCAATTTCGACAAGTGGCGCAACTTTGCCGTTGTCGACTAAGGCAGCGCGACCATCGTTTACTGCAATTACCAATTCGCGCTTGACCGGGCCGGTGATTTTCACGACGCTCACCGAACCTTCTGGTGACTTGGCTCGCTTGCCAACCACCATCGGCAAGGTGCGACACAGCCTGTCGACGCTCAATTCGGCACACAGCGAATCTTGGTCGCCAGGTTTGCCAATTGCACGGCGAATGTCTTGAAGGTGCACCCAACTATCCATCGCTCTAATGCTCATAAAAACCGCCATCGGTGCCTTTCCGATCGGCGTGTTCGACTCAGCGGTGAAATAGTTTTCGGGTGCACTTTCTAAAAAAGTCTTTCGCAACGCGGCAACTTCTTTGAATTCTTCAAGAACTTGCGCGCCGGTCAAGTGTCGCCGCGCATCTACCTGGTGTTCGTTCATTTCACCGATCGGGTTCTTGACATGCTCGAGATTTGTGGCTTTGTGTTCGGGGCCACCGAGACCGCCAAGCATTCGCTCGGTGCCCAATATGTGCGAAAAATTATCCTGCACCGACCAACCCGGACATGCAGTTTGTGTCTTCCATTCTTTCTCGGTCAGTGTCTCACCGAGCGTCTGCATCGACTGCCAAGTCTCGAACAGGCATCGCAAAGTCAATTTGTAGTCGAGGTCGTTCATGGTGCTGGGGTCTGCACGGTGTTCCACTCGCGTGCCTTCAGATAAGAGTCAAAGGTCGCAGCGATGTTGGCGAGATCACTCGCAGTCTTGGGTGTTTTGATTTCGTATAAACCGGCAATCTCGCTGTAGTCGTTGACGACACGCCAAAGCTTCATCGCATCTTGACCACGGGGTGGTGGCACGACAACCGGGCCAAAAATTCCTCTGCCATTTTCGAACACGAGCAATGGCACGCCAAAAGCGGCAAATTTGTTCACTGATTCTTCATGGTCGTTGCGCACGTCGTCATGTGTCGTTTTGTCGGCAAGCGCCTCGTCCCAGGTGTTTTGTGGCGCGGCGATGCTTGCCAATAGTTTGCGGGCGGTTGGTTCTTCATAGGGTCGCAAGCCGTCTTCATGCAGTGCTTTGGCCGCCACTAAATACCAGTCATCGCAAAGATCATTATCGATGCGACGCAACCATGCAGCTATTCGCAGTGGTGTCCAGCCATATGAGATCTCGCGTTCCCACGCGTGCTTTTTGCCGGCCTGGCGATTTATTTCTTCGAGGCTGAAGAATCGCCAATTTACTTCAAGGTCTATCTGTGCTCGCACCTCGCGTATCCATATCGATGTTTGATACGCATAAGGGCACATAATGTCGAAGAAGAAATCGATCTTCTGCGGCTTGCCATTCGAAGTCGCCATCAGGTTCAGACTAGCCATCAAGCCGATGGTCAAAACGAGTCGACGGCTAGATTTAGATCATGCAACGACCCACCCGATTTGCCCACACGCGTTTTTTGGGCGACAAGCGCACTCAACTGGTTTATGACGTCGACGCACTCGACGAGACTAAATATGCATCGCTGATCGAAGAAATCTGCGAAAGCAACGTCGGCATTTGTTTTGCTCCAGACACACTGCCCGAGGCACGCAATCGGGGCTATACGTTGGCAACCGAGGGTATGACGCGTCGCCATCTCAAGCCCCACGCTTAAATCTGAAATAGCACTACGACCATGAATGGTTCGTTTATTTCAGGTGGTGTATCGATAGCCAGATATTTGGCCAAGCCCTCGAAAAAGACTGGGGCCATACCGGGCATGTTGTTGTGTCATGGTTTTCCGGTTGCGATGAACGACGCGCGACATTCGGCCAGCACGTTTCCAGAATTGATTGATCGCGTCGCAAACGAGTTGGGTTGGGCTGCGATGACTTTCACTTTTCGTGGCTGTGGCGGCAGCGAGGGAGATTTTTCGATGCAGGGTTGGGTCGACGATTTACGCGCCGCCATTGATCACCTAGTCGAGCAGTCGACGCCCAGTGGGGTTTGGCTTGTCGGCACCAACACCGGTGCGTCGCTTGCTCTTTGCGCCGCGGCAGATGATCCGCGCATCAACGGCTGTGCCTTGCTCGGCCCGCGCGCCGACTTCGACGACTGGGCCGCGCAACCTCGTCGCTTTCTAGAACACGTTCGAGAGGTTGGGGCGATTCATCGACCGAAATTTCCCGAATCTTTCGACGAGTGGTCTCGCGAGTTGCGCCGTTTCAGGCCGACCGATGCGGCGCGCCGATTCGCACCGCGGCCGCTTTTGTTGTTGCATGGCGACGACGACGAAGCCGTGCCCACGGCAGATTCGCGGGTTCTCGCCGAGGCCCACGGTTCGGCCGAGTTGCAGGTCATCGCTGGTGCAGGGCATCGCCTGCGACATGATCCGCGAGCAATTGCAATGTTGTTGGGATGGCTAGATCGTCAGCGTTCGAACATGCCCGACTAGTGATTCACCGATATTGATTCGGGTGAGACTCGTGCCATCGATAAGCCGATTCGACTATTTGTTGCAGACTTCTTGAGGCCCGCCATTGCAAAGTTTTGTTGGCTAGTTGCACGTCGGCATAAACCGCAATCGGGTCGCCTGCTCTTCGTGGCGCAATCGAATATGGCACTTTGCGCTTCGCGGTGATTTCGGCGAGTTCGATCAACTGCATAACCGATGTGCCATGCCCGGTGCC
Source organism: uncultured Ferrithrix sp. (assembly GCA_964407365.1). Taxonomy (GTDB): domain Bacteria; phylum Actinomycetota; class Acidimicrobiia; order Acidimicrobiales; family Ilumatobacteraceae; genus BACL27. The sequence continues at coordinate 1,785 of CAYOVI010000050.1, read as the reverse complement.
GATATTGCAGACCAAACTTTTGTTGCCCGCCTCTAGATATTCGAGCGCTTTGAGATGGGCCTCTGCCAAATCTTCGACATGTATATAGTCGCGAATGCACGTGCCATCTGGCGTGTCATAGTCGTTGCCATAAATTTCAAACTTAAATTTGCCGTCTAAGAGCCCTCGCATTACTCGGGGCAACAAATTTTGTGATGATGACCAATCTTCGCCGATCTTGTTGTCGCTACTGGCCCCGGCGGCATTGAAATATCGCAGACTCACAGAATTCATTGGCTGCTTAGGGTTTTGAGAAAGCGCTGCGAGATATTTCTCGACGGCCAATTTTGTCTCGGCATAAACGCTCTCTGGCACGGTCGGCATTGTTTCGGTAACTGGCACAGACTTTGGCGTGCCATAAACGGCTGCAGACGAAGAAAAAACGAACTTGTCGATTTTTTGTTCGGTCAGCACCGCCAACATCTTTTCTGTCGATGCGACATTGTTGTTCCAATACATCTCCGGTTTTTCCATCGATTCGCCGACGGCTTTGTAGGCGGCAAAGTGAATCACACTTGCAACTCTGTGATCGCGACAAATCTTGGCGACAAGATCTTGATCGGCTATGTCTCCAACAACCAGTTCTGCGTCGATCACGGCTTCTTTGTTGCCGCGCTCGAGGGTGTCGAGCACCACCACGGTTCTTCCTGATGCTCGCAAGGCCCTTACAGTGTGCGCGCCGATATAGCCCGCGCCACCTGTTACGAGTACGGTCACTTCTTGGCTCGGCTCTTTGGTTTCACCAATGGTCGGTCTTGTTTGTCGGTTTCTCTGGCGCGCTGCATCTGTTTGAACCCGCGCACCTTCAACAACGTTGCCGCTGAGTAAATATCGGCGACGCTTCGCGGCTTTGCATCAGAAAACACCCCGGCGTATCTCTTCCAATCTTTCGGGCGCACACCGAATCTCTTGCCGAGCAAGGCGATAAAGATCTCTGCTTTTTCTTGACCGAAGCCCGGCAGTTTTCGCAGTCTTGCCATCAATTCTTTGGCATCTTCGACATCGCGCCAAACATTGGCGCCTTTGCCGTCATAGTTTTGGGTGATCGCCACGCAAAGTTGGTGAATTCGAGTGGCCATCGATCGTGGAAACCGGTGAATCGCGGGTTTTTCCGAGCAAACAGCCACGAATTTCTCGACGTTCATCGCCGCAATCTTTGCCGCGCTCACGTGTCCCAATCGCTTTCGAATCGTGTGTGGGCCGGTGAAAGCCCACTCCATTGGCACTTGTTGGTCAAGCAGCATGCCGATCATCAGCGCGGTGCCGTCTCGGTTCAAAAGCGCGTCGGCGCTCTCGATGCCGGTGATGTAGAGCGTTTTGGTCATTGGTGCAGCGAGAAGGCGATCTCTGGGTCGATGCCGTGTCGCTTGATCGCCTCGCTCACGACCTCAGATTTTATTTGGCCGGTCTTGGCCAATTCGAACAGCACGGCAACCACAAGATGCTGGGCATCTATCTCGAAGTGTCTTCGCAACGCGGTGCGGGTGTCGCTTCGACCCATGCCGTCGGTGCCAAGTGGTGTGAACGAACGACTCGGCACGAAACGAGCAACTTGTTCGGGCACGATGCGCATAAAATCGCTCACTGCCACGATCGGTCCGGTGCCACCGTCTAGCAACTCTGTCACCAATGGCTGGCGTTGTTGTTGCTCGGGGTGCAGGCGATTCCAGCGTTCAACTTCTATTGCTTGTTCGCGCAATGCCTTATATGAAGTTGCCGACCATAGTTCGCAACCAACTTGATAAC
>CAYOVI010000049.1:0-11232 GCA_964407365.1 uncultured Ferrithrix sp. | reverse complement strand
GTGATCGCCGGTCAGGTCACCTGTGTGCTTGGCGACAACGGCGCAGGCAAATCAACTTTCATCAAAATAATTTCGGGACTGCACAAGCCAAGCGCCGGTAAATATCGATTTGAAGGCCATGAAGTTGCTTTCGAGTCACCACGCGAAGCTCGCTCGCTTGGCATCGCCACCGTCTATCAAGATTTGGCGATGGCGCCGTTGATGTCGGTTTGGCGAAACTTTTTTTTGGGCTCTGAACCCCAGAGGCGATTTGGTCCGATCAACCTGCTAGATGCCAAGTTTGCGCGCAAAACCGCCAAAGAAGAGATGGCAAAACTCGGCATTGACGTGCGCGACATTGACCAGCCAGTGGGCACAATGTCTGGCGGTGAACGCCAAAGCGTGGCAATCGCGCGAGCGATCTATTTTGGTGCTCGAGTTCTTATTTTGGACGAACCAACCTCGGCTCTCGGTGTTCGTCAGTCAGATTTGGTTTTGGGTTACGTCAGGGCTGCGGCCGCTCGCGACCTCGGAGTGATCCTGATCACCCACAACCCGCAACACGCACTGCCCGTCGGTGACCGGTTTTTGATCTTGAATCGGGGTCAGTCGATTGGTCAGTTTGAAAAAGCAGACCTCTCATTTGAGCGATTGATCGAGTTGATGTCCGGTCGCGTTCACGCTGCCTGATCGGCGGCGAATGATGAAAACAGTTCGATTAACCACTGCTCAGGCGCTCGTTAAGTTTTTGGTCGCCCAAAAATCTTTGATCGACGGTCGCGAAGAACAATTGTTCCCTGGGGCATTGGCAATTTTTGGTCACGGAAACGTGACGAGTCTGGGCGTGGCCCTCGAAGAAAATCGCAAAGAAATAAAGACCTATCGCGGACAAAACGAGCAGGGCATGGCTCTTGCTGCGGTTGGTTTCGCAAAAGCCAAACGACGCCAGCAGATAATGGTCGCCACATCATCGATCGGGCCTGGAGCCCTCAACATGGTCACGGCTGCAGGTGTTGCCTACGTCGACCGTTTGCCTGTTTTGCTTTTGGCGGGCGACACTTTCGTGCACCGCATTCCAGACCCAGTGTTGCAACAGGCGGAAAACTTTTTCGACCCGTCGGTGACGGTGAACGACGCATTCAAGCCAGTGGTTCGTTATTGGGACCGAATAGTCAAGCCAGAACAATTGTTGCAATCACTGCCACATGCAGTATCAACGATGCTTGACCCCGCAACTTGTGGACCGGCTTTTTTGGCATTGCCCCAAGATGTGCAGGCAGAGAGTTTTGATTTTCCAGAAGTGTTTTTTGAAAAAGTTGTGCACCAAATTTTGCGGCCACGAGCCGACGCTTTCGAGATAGAACGTGCCGTTGAGATTCTAAAAACGGCAAAGCGTCCGCTGATTATTTGCGGCGGTGGGGTGCATTATTCGCTGGCAGAAAAAGCGCTCGACGATTTCGCAACCAACCACAACATCCCAGTGGTCGAGACCGTCGCGGGCAAGGCTTCGCTCGTGGCGTCGCATCCGTTGAATGCCGGCCCAGTCGGGGTGACGGGTTGTGAAGCTGCGAACAATTTGGCGGCACAAGCCGATGTGGTGCTCGCCCTGGGCACTAGGTTGCAAGATTTCACGACCGGCTCGTGGACAATTTTCAGCAATGAGCAGACCAAGTTCGTGGGCGTGAACACCGCTCGGTTCGATGCAGTGAAGCATCGATCATTGCCCGTTGTTGCAGACGTTAGAGCGACCCTGGCAGAGATGACCGTCAGTTTGTCGAAGTGGCGCAGTGACGAGGCTTGGTCAAAAATTGCGCAGGCAGAAGTCAAGAAATACCACTCGTACATCGATCAACTCGCCAAAAAAGACTCGAGCAAAATCGCCACGTACGCCCAGGTAGTGGGTGTGGTCGACCGACTTGCCGGGCCCCACGATTATGCGCTCACCGCAGCAGGTGGTTTTCCTGGTGAATTGAATAACGGGTGGCGGGCCAAGGCGATTAATTCTTTCGACTGCGAATATGGTTTTTCGTGCATGGGCTATGAGCTCTCTGGTGCGTGGGGTGCAAAAATGGCGATGCCAGATCGTGAAGTTATCTCGTTTGTCGGCGACGGCTCGTACATGATGATGAATAGCGACATCTATAGTTCGGTGCTCTACGGTCACAAGTTGATAGTGATCGTTTGCGACAACGGTGGCTATGCGGTGATTAACCGGCTGCAGGTCAATCAGGGCGGCGTTTCGTTTCAAAATCAGATCGCCGATTGCGAGCCAAAAAACCTCGTCTATGTCGATTTTGCAAAGCACGCCGAGTCGATGGGGGCCATTTCTGAAACAGTTGGGTCTATCGATGAACTAGAAGAGGCATTCTTGCGAGCGCGACAATCTGACCGAACCCATGTGATTTTGATAAAGACGAGTTCATCTGATTGGACCGAAGGAGGCTCGTTTTGGGAGGTTGGCGTGCCAACGACGAGTCATCGTAAAGAAGTGCTCAAGGCAGGCGATGCCATGCGCGAGGGCAAAAAGAAACAACGAGTCGGTTGGTGATTGATTTGAGCGAGTCGACGTCGTTTTCGAGCATGCGCGGAAAAGTCTTGTTGTTGAGCGGTGCCTCGCGCGGTGTGGGTGAGTGTGTGGCGAGATTGGCAGTCGAGCGGGGTGCGGCCGGACTGGCACTTGTCGGCAGAGACATTAAGACCGGTGAGAAGCTGGCCAGTGAACTGACCCAACTGGGCACCAAAACAATTTTCATTTCGGCAGATCTGGCACAACCCGACGAACCCGCGCGCATAGTGCAACAAGTCGACGAAACTTTCGGCGTTGTGCACGGTCTGCTCAATTCGGCCGCCGAGACTGCACGCGGAAGCGTCTGGAACACGACCCCTGAGATGTTCGACTCGATGATGGCGGTCAACGTGCGAGCCCCATTTATGCTGATTCAGGGTTGCGCCAAAATCATGAAGCGCGAAGGTGTGCCCGGGGCCGTTGTCAACATCGGAAGCGTGACTGGCTATGGCGGTGACGTCAATTTGACACACTATGCAGTGTCAAAAGGCGCACTGCATGCACTAACCCGCAATTTCGCATATTCGTTGATGCGTGACCGAATTCGGGTCAACCTTCTGAACCCAGGGTGGATGGATACGCCCACCGAAGATGCAACTCAGCGCCGTTGGCACAACGCACAAGATGGCTGGCTGCAAAAAGCAGAAAGTGAACAACCTTTGGGTCGCTTGATCAAACCAGACGAACTTGCGCGAACGATTCTTTTTTTGATGTCTGAAGAATCTGGTTTGATGACAGGTGCGGTCATAGACTTCGACCAGTCGGTGATTGGCGCAGGCTCACCGTCAAAACCAAAATTAGGAGAAGTTTGGCCGTGAGCAAAAACACAAGTCTTGGCATCGGGGTTTTGGGTTGTGGTCGCATCGGGGTGATGCACGCCGAGTTGATCGCTCAGCGCATTGATGGCGCACACCTGGCTGGCGTTTATGACGTTGTGGGTGAGTCGGCAAAAAAGACCGCCACAAAGTTTGGCTGTCAGCAGTTTTCTGATCCTGAGGCTTTGATGGCATCGAATGACGTGCAGGCAATTGCGATTTGCACCTCAACTGACACTCACGTTGAGGTGCTGTTGATGGCTTCAAAATATAAAAAGCCGGTGTTTTGTGAAAAGCCGATCTCGTTGTCGCTATCAGAAACCGACCGTGCACTCAAGGCGATAAGCGACACCAAGACCCCGTTGATGCTCGGATTCAATCGCCGTTTCGACCCAAGCCACAGGTCTGTGCGCGACAGCGTGGCAAATGGTTCGATCGGTGATGTGCACATTGCTCGCATCACGAGTCGTGATCCGGCACCGCCACCTGTGGCTTATGCCAAGGTTTCAGGGGGAATCTTCGTCGACATGACGATTCATGACTTTGACATGGCGCGCTATGTGGTGGGTAGCGAGATAATTTCGGTCTACGCCACGGGCGCGGTTCGAGTCGTGCCTGAGTTTGCCGAAATCGGCGATCTCGACACCGTGGCGATTATGTTGCAACACGCCAATGGTGCCATCACCATGATCGACAATTCACGCCAGGCCGTTTATGGCTATGACCAGCGCGTCGAGGTTTTCGGGTCAAAAGGTTTGGTCGGCTCAGATAATCCGTTGATGACGAGCACCATTGCGCGCAACGAAGCCGGCACGCAGTTGGCCAAGATGCCATATTTCTTTTTGGACCGATATATCCCTTCGTATATTGCCGAATGGAACGAATTTATGGGTGTGGCGACGGGCAAGATGCAACCAGTGGTTACCGGCGCCGATGGGCGAGCGTCGCTTGTGGCCGGGCTCGCAGCCTGGAAGTCGGTGCGCGAAGGTCGTGTCGTTAAGACAAGCGAGATCGTCTAAACGCCAAAGTTTTTGAATCTCGCTTCGCAAAATCTCTGACGCGTTTCCGTGCTTTGCGATGAACTGGCTTTGGGTTGAGCCGCGATTCTTGATGATGCGCGCCAAGTGGGCCATTTGCCTACAAGTGTTGCTGCGGCTTGACGAGCCGCCCCGAGCGCGACAATTTCGGGTTCGTTGAGCACGTGCACTTCGCGGTTGGTGAGATCAGCCACGACCTGACAAATTGCGGGCGACTGCGCACCACCGCCAAGCAAAACGATGCGACCCGAGGTGTCTACGCCACAGCTGTTAATTGCCGCCAGACCATCGAGCAAACCGCAAACCACACCTTCGATTGCTGCACGTGCGATTTCATTGCGAGTGTGATTTGCGCCGAGCCCGACGAGCGTTGCGCGTGCATCTGGAAGATTAGGCGTGCGTTCACCATCAAGGTAGGGCAACAAAACCAAGCCGTGCGCCCCGCATTCGGTGGCTAGTGCGAGTTTGCCGAACTCTTGCAGATCGCAATTCAAGAAACTCGCAAACTTGTCGAAGACTTTGGTCGCATTTAGTGTGCAGACAAGTGGCAGATATGCCCCCGATGCGTCGGCAAAGCCGGCAACCGCGCCAGTCGAGTCGCTAGTCGGTTCTGCACTAACGGCATAGACCGTGCCTGAGGTGCCCAGTGAAATGGCAACGTCTCCAGGCCCAAGACCGATGCCAAGTGCGCCGGCCATGTTGTCACCGGTGCCACAGCCTAAAACTGCGTCACGCCAAGTGCCGACCTGTTCGAGCGGTGCGGCAACTCTTGGCAGGGCGTTGGACCAATCGCGTGCAGAGTCGATAATTTTTAAGACCTCAAAGTCATATTCGCCGGTTTTTGGCGACCAATATCCGGTACCCGATGCATCGCCACGATCGGTTGTAATTTCGGTTTGCGCCCCGCCACGAAGTTGCCAGGTGAGATAATCGTGTGGCAGGCAGATTCTTGCGACACGCGACCAGTTTTTTGGCTCGACGCGTTTAAGCCATGAAAGTTTTGTCACCGTAAAACTGGCAACTGGCACGCTGCCCGTGCGTTCTGCCCACCACGACGCACCACGTTGGTCGACGCACCAATTTGCGTCGGGCGCCGACTGAGTGTCGTTCCAGAGTTTGGCATTGCGCACGACTTGGTTGTCGCCGTCGACGGCGACCAAACCGTGTTGCTGACCGGCAACTGAGATCGCCTCAAATTTGGCCGATGAATTGTTTGTTGTTGCCATCTCTAGGGCTGAATTGAACGCCTTGACCCATTCGCTTGGTTTTGTTTCGCTCACCGGTGCGGCGCCGGTGTCGGGGTGGCTGGCTCGACCCGATGCGACTAGTTCTCCAGAATCGAGATCGCGAAGCTCAACTTTTGTCGACTGCGTTGATGAGTCAACGCCGATAACGATCGGCATTTGTTATCTGACGCCGAGCAACAGTTCTGTGACGAGTTGATCTAGTCGCTCGTGGGCATAGCCACGCTCGCCAAGTGCTTTGACGTCGAAAGTTGCCGTGCGCATCGAGTGCAGCGCATCTGTGCCAAAACCATTTGGCGACGTTGGTTCGGCAAGTTTGTCGTGCATCGCGGCCTTGAGGGCAGCCTGAATCTCTTTGTCTTGTTTGAACTCGCGAGATTTCTCGGCCAAAATCAAATAAGTGCGCATGCAGCCTTTCGCAAAGTCCCAGACACCTTCGGCATTTTCGGTGCGATAGGCGTGTGCGTCAAAGTGTCGCATGCCCTTCCAGGCCGAATCTTCGAGAAGCTTGACTAGATAGAAAGCGTCGCGGATGCCCTCGCTACCGAATCTGAAATCTTGGTCGAACTTGCCAATGCGTTGTGCATTTAGATCGATGTGAAAAAGTTTTTCGTGCCACAAAGTTTGGGCAACCGCGTGGGTGAAATTGAGCCCACTCATCGTTTCGTGCGCAAACTCGGGGTTTAGGCCAACCATTTCTGGCCACTGCAATTCGTCGATGAACGCAATTGCATGACCGACAGTTGGCAAGAACATGTCACCACGTGGTTCGTTTGGTTTTGGTTCGAGGGCAAACTTTAGGTCGTAGCCACGATCAATGGCATAGGCGCAACAGATATTCACGGCTTCTGCATAGCGGTCGAGCGCCGTGCGCACGTCTTTGGCCGCCTCACATTCGAGACCTTCGCGACCACCCCACATGACATAAACCTTTGCGCCGAGCGAAACGCCCATGTCGATTGATTCCATTGTTTTTTTGATTGCATAACGACGCACGACCGGGTCGTTGGCGGTAAAGGCGCCCTCTTTGAAAACTGGCTGTCCAAAAAGATTTGTCGTTGCCATTGGCACTTTGATGCCTGTTTTATCGAGCGCTTGGCGAAATCGCTTTAGTGCTGTCTCGCGCTCTGCGGGTGTGGCGCCAAACGGCACGAGGTCGTCGTCGTGAAAGTTGACGCCGTATGCGCCGAGATCGGCTAGACGGTGAACCGAGTCAACGGGGTCGAGTGCGAGACGAGTCTCTAACCCGAATGGGTCGCGACCCATGTTGCCCACGGTCCAAAGACCGAAGGTGAAGTGATGTTCGGGTTTCGGTGTGTAGTTGTCAGACATGTTTGAGATGCTAGTTGTAATTCAGAAAGGCCCTCAATGCGGTTAGAGTTACTAAGCCTTTTACCTTCCGGGGTAGCTCAGTTGGCAGAGCAACGGACTGTTAATCCGTGTGTCGTGGGTTCGACCCCCACCCCCGGAGCCAAATTTTTTCGGACAGAGTCGCGGAGGGCAAATGTCTGAAGCCAAACCAGGTTTAGAACCGACGGCTGGTTCGCATCCGCTCGATCCGTTATCTCGAGTTGAACTCGAGTCGATCATCGCGGGTTTGCGGCGCGACGGTGTGATCGACCAGCGTCATTTGATCGCTTTCGTTCAGGTAGAAGAGCCAACCAAATCTCAGTTGGTTGAGTTGCTTCGAGGCAAAGGTGTCGAGCGTGCAGCTCGGGTGACCGTTTTAGATAGGTCAACTGGCAAGGTCGCCGAGATCATCACAGACGTGCGCGGCAATGTTCGCACGCAAAAAATTATCGAGTCGGCAAAAGCCCCGATATTGAGCAGTGAAAGCGAGATGGCGATTTTGGCAGCAAAGAAAGATGCTCGCGTGATCAAGGCTTTGGGCGAGCGAGGCATCACAGACGTCGACTCTGTGCGCATGGAAACCTGGCCAATCGGCGCACAGATGCCTAAATATCTAGACGACGGCCGGCGAATCATCTGGACACCGATGTGGCACTGTCCGACACCGGGCGCAAATTTCTATGCCCACCCTATTTCTGGGTTGCACGCGATAGTTGACATCGACACTGGCGAAGTTGTCGCGGTTGAAAACGATCAGCACATCACCATTCCACAAACGCCCGGCCCATATCGACAGAGCCAGACGGGGGCGAACATCGTCTTGAAGCCTCTTGAGATAAATCAACCAGAAGGTGTTTCGTTCTCATTCGATGGTTACAAGGTGACTTGGGAACGCTGGAGTTTTCGAATCGGGTTTTGTCAACGCGAGGGTCTCGTGATTCACGATGTTTGGTTTGACGATTCTGGCAATGCGAGAAAAATTGCCCATCGCATGTCGATTGCCGAACTTGTGATTCCATATGGCGACCCGAGCCAAGGTGCCTATCGTAAAAATGCATTCGATACTGGTGAATTCGGCCTTGGAAACTATACGAATTCGTTAACCCTTGGCTGTGATTGTTTGGGTGAGATCGTTTATCTCGATGTGGCCCTTGCCAAGCCCGACGGCACCGTGCGCGAAATCAAAAACGCGATCTGCACCCACGAAGAAGATTTCGGCATTTTATGGAAGCACGTCGATTTAGACGGCAACGTCGAGGTGCGTCGGGGTCGCCGTTTCGTGGTCTCTTCGATAGCGACAATCAATAATTATGAATACGGCTATTTTTGGTATTTCTATCAGGATGGATCGATCGAATTTGAGGCCAAACTCACCGGCATCGTTTTGACTCTGGCCGACAACCCGGGTGTCGACCATGCCTCAGCCACAGAACTTGAGCCTGGTCTCTGGGCGCCTTATCACCAACATATTTTCTGTGCCCGGCTCGATTTAGATGTCGATGGTGTTGACAACACCGTTATAGAAGTTGACTCATTTGCCCATGAGATGGGGCCTAAAAATGTTTTTGGTGGGGCATACGAAACAAGCGAGAAAGTACTTTGCCGCGAGCGCGAGGCGCGAAGAGTTGTTGATCAGTTCAAGGGGAGGTTTTGGAAAGTCATCAACCCCAGTCGCAAAAATCACATGGGCAAGCCGGTTGGTTACAAACTCGTTGCGGGTCACACGACTTTTCCGATGGCTAAGCCCGAGTCGACAATCGGGCGACGCGCAGGTTTTATGTATCACCATTTGTGGGTGACGCCCAGTCGAGCCGATGAAAGATATCCGGCGGGCGATTATCCGTATCAACACGCTGGTGGGGCAGGTTTACCCGAGTGGACAGCCTCAGACCGAGAGATCGAAAACACCGACGTCGTGTTGTGGCATGTTTTTGGCACGAACCATATTCCACGTGCGGAAGATTGGCCCGTTATGCCCGTAGAGCGCACGGGCTTTCATCTCAAGCCGAGTGGTTTTTTTGCGCGAAGCCCCGGCATCGACGTGGCTCCCGCACCCAAAGCCTGTCATTAAATAATTAAGAGAAAAATCAAGAGGCGAGAATTGAAATCTATTTCGTGGCCGAAATGACGCCGAGGCACATTTCATCAGAAGATCCCTCGCCCCAAGTCACATATCTAGGCGGCAATTTTTGCAGCTCAGGAAGTTTTTGACGAAGTGTCGGGTCAAAAGTGCAGGTAACTCGAATCGTGTCGCCTGCCTTGACTGGCACCGGAGCCTTGAGAACGGTGGCTGATTGATCGTCGAAGTTGTATTTCTTGACGTCAAGAATCGTTTTTTCTGAAGCGGTGCCCGGGTTTAGGGTGAGCGACAATGTCCGACCCAAAAGATGCATGTGCGCGGCGGCAGCGATGATCGTGAAATTTGAAGTTATAACTTTGTCGCAACGCGAGGTGAGAGATGGCGTTGGTTTGAAGGGATCTTGACCGCAAAGAATATTGATGCCCGCCGACTCGAATGCGCTCGTTTTGCTGGTTCGAGAAGCGAGATCAATCAGAGCTTGTTTGCGATCACAAAGAGGGCCAGTCACCCCAGCGGGGCAGGCGAGTTCAACTGGTGCCGGAAACAGTTCGACATGAAGTTGCTTTACCTTTGCGTCTTTTGCTGGGATCGTCTCCATTATTATTTTTGATTGATCAGTTTGAATCTTGCCTCCATCGGCAGCCAACAGGTTGTAATGCACCTGCAGAACGAACTGTTCACCTTTTTTAAATGGCATTCCATATCCAGCCGGTGAGACGTCGATGCCACGACCCGGTGCCCATGAGCTGAGCCAAGGCGTCGAAACAAATGTCGACAACATGCCGCCCAGACCCGAGCCACCAAAGCATGGCCATCCCTTGCCATTGCCGTCTTGGGCGATCGCCTGAGGAAGATCGGCGTCGGTCACCCGAAAGATAATGGCATGATGAACAAAGTTCTTTCTTTGCGGAATGAATTGAATCGTGCGAATAATCGAGTCTTGAGTCACCTTTGGGTCGAGCAAAAAGCATCGATAGTCGTCAGTGCCGTTATTTGGAGCAGATGGAAGATGGGCCTTTTTCATTTTGACCGTGTACTTCTTCGTTTTCGGCTCTGTTGATGTGGCGGTTGCGGCTTGGGCGCCTAGTGAAATAAGTAATACCGTTGTCAAAAAGAGGCGTTTGATGCGCATGTGGTGAAGAGTAGCAACAAAAATACGAAGATTATTGTGACATTTCCCCTAAATTGAGCGAGTGAAAAATCGGGCAATTTTTTCGCTGGCTCTGCTGTCGGTCTCATTTGTTTCGCCAACAGTGGCCAAAGCCGACAAAAAAATCTCAGAGATCATAGAGACTTCGCCAGGAATATCAATTGACACAGATCAATATCTGCCAGATTCGCTGCCAGCGCCCGCAATTTTGATTGCTCACGGGTTTGGTGGAAGCAAAGAATCAGTCGAATCTGAGGCAAAATTTTTTGCATCAAAGGGCTTTGTAGTTTTGACTTGGTCTGCCCGCGGTTTTGGTGAATCGACCGGGCAAATTGACATGAATTCGATAGAAAGCGAGGTCTCCGACACGCGCGCTTTGATAACACACCTAGCAAAAACCAAGAATGTCGTTCTTGATTCTGACGGTGATCCGCGAGTGGGAATAATGGGGAGTTCTTATGGTGGCGCCAACGCGCTGATGACTGCCAGCCAAGACATGCGAATTGACGCCGTAATTTCTGACATATCTTGGAGCGATTTGGGGCAAGGTTTGTTTCCTCAGTCTGTTGAGCGGTCTGCAACATCGGGTCCGTTCAAAAAAGTTTGGGCAGGCACTTTTTTTTCTGCGGTCACCTTGCAGAGCGCATATCTCGGCGAATGTGGTTCCTTTGCGCAACGTTGGTGTGATGCATATCAAAATGCTGTTCTGCAAGGTCAGCCCAGCCCGAGCGACAAAAGACTTCTTGATTCAGTTTCGCCGATCAAATATTCGTCGTTGATTTCGGCCCCGACATTGCTAAGTCAAGGACAGGCCGATTCACTTTTCCCTCTCAGTCAGAGTTATAAATTCGCCCAAGAATTGAAAATGACTGGGTCTGGCGCCGAACTTTCAATGATCTGGCATGCCGATGGTCACGATGGCTCAAACGCGCAAGCACCCTATTTGCGTGAACAATTCTTGTCGTGGTTTCAAAAACATCTGCTAAAACAAAAAATAGATTTTCCACGGTT
>CAYOVI010000048.1:0-11306 GCA_964407365.1 uncultured Ferrithrix sp. | reverse complement strand
GCACCGTCGAATTATCAGAGATGTCTGAGGCCAACCTGACCTCGGCGAAAACAACCGCAACTGCGGTGATTGCAATAACTTCTGGGAAAAGTCTTTTGACACCATAGGCAAAAAAGCCAGCAGCGCACAAGAGCGCAATTGCGGCCGGAATCACCTGGCTAGAACCGAAATCAGATGGTGGAATGCTCACGCCGACCATCGCAATCAACGAGGCAAAAAATCTCAGTGTGAACTTGCCCCTGACGTTTGATCGTTGTGCCCACCAAAGCGAGAGCGCCGAAAGGGCAATTAGGCAAAAACCAGCGGCGTCTTGCGAGACGTCGACGATTGCCAAACCTGAGAGAACAAACACGACCGCACTGGTTGCTGTGATCGTAGAACTAGAAAATTTTCGCAAGTTCGACCGCCAAATGCCATATGCAAGCACCGGAATCGACGCCACGAATGCCGGCACCTCTGAAGCCTCACTGATTGTTGCAACGGCCACACCAGTTGCAATTGCGGCACATAAGGTTGCGAGAACTTCGACGATCTCGGCCGAGTTCGCAAGTTGCGACTTTTTGACCAAAGCTTTGAAGACGAATGCCAAGATTGCCGCAAGTGCATAAAACGCCGCGACAAGCACCAACTTGCCGAGATCTTCGAACAGTGGGCCAACGAGCCAAACCGCACCGACGACGACCAATATGCCACCAAGAATCGCCACGACTTCAGAAGAGTTGAGCGGAAATCGCGAAGCATTGCGCAATGACTCGGCTTGATCGGCCGTGAGCGTGCCGTCACTTTTGAAATTTTCGAGTCGATCGTTGAATTGAGACATCAACTCAACATTAGTTCTCGCCAAATGACAGAAGTAGAATAACGCGGTGAAAGATTGGCGATGAGCAAAGAAAAAGACGTAATTTTTCAGGCTGCACGCCGTCGAACGTTTGCGATCATCTCGCACCCAGACGCGGGCAAGACGACGTTGACCGAAAAGTTTTTGCTTTATGCAGGCGCCGTGCAAGAGGCAGGCGCGGTCAAGGCTCGCGCAGGCGCCAGGTCTTCGACATCAGACTGGATGGCCCTCGAACGCGAACGCGGCATTTCTATTTCGTCGACTGTTCTGCAGTTTCCGTATCGAGATCACGTGTTCAATCTGCTCGACACACCCGGTCACAAAGATTTTTCTGAAGACACTTATCGAGTGTTGGCTGCTGTAGATGCGGTCGTCATGGTTCTCGACATCGCCAAAGGAATCGAATCGCAGACTTTGAAATTGTTTCAGGTTTGCCGATCGCGAAATTTGCCGGTGCTGACGTTTTTCAACAAATATGATCGCCCAGGTCGCGACCCTCTTGAATTGCTCGACGAAGTCGAAGAACAGATTGGTTTGCGCCCGACGCCCGCGACCTGGCCAGTTGGCATAGCCGGAGACTTTCGCGGCGTGATTGACCGTCGCACAAATGAATTTATTCGCTTTACGCGCACTGCTCGTGGTGGCTCGGCCGCCCCTGAAGAGATAGTGCCAAATGATCGTGCTGCCACCGAAGAAGGCCCTGCGTGGCAGGCCGCACTCGAAGGTTGTGCACTGCTAAATGAAATCGGTGCAAATGTCGACATCGAATCGTTTCTTGCCGGCCAAACGACGCCGGTTTTTGTCGGCTCAGCGCTGACAAACTTTGGTGTGCGCATGTTGCTCGATGCAGTGATCGACCTCGCCCCTGCGGCGGTTGCACGCCAAAATTTGGCGGGCGAACCACAACCACTAGACAACGAATTTTCGGCGTTTGTGTTCAAGATTCAGGCAAATATGAACCCCCGTCATCGCGACTTGTTGGCTTTTGCCCGCGTTTGCACGGGTCGCTTTGAACGCGGCATGGACGTAACTTGTTCACGCACCGCCAAAATTTTGAGCACAAAATATGCGACATCGGCTTTTGGTTCAGACCGCACGATCATTCAAGATGCGTTTCCGGGCGACGTTATTGGCCTGATCAACGCCAATGGTCTCAAGATCGGCGACACACTTTATTCATCGAAACCAGTCGAATATCCGGCCGTTCCGCGTTTTGCCCCCGAGGTCTATGCAACGGCCCGACCAATTGATAATTCACGAGTGAAACAGTTTCGCCGAGGCCTAGCGCAGCTCGACGAAGAAGGTGTGGTGCAAGTTTTGCGCGACCCCGACGTTGGCGACTCGCACCCGATTTTGGCCGCCGTGGGTGCGCTGCAATTTGAGGTGTTTTCACATCGTCTCGAACATGAATTCAACTCGCCAGCCGAAATTGGCTCGCTTGCATATCAGGCGATTCGAATAACCGACGAACAAAGCGCAGATCGACTGCGCCAAATCGGCGGCGTGCGCATTTTGAAACGTGGCGATGGCGCTTTGGTTGCGTTGTTTGAAAATCGTTATCGCTTGCAACGCCTCGAGACCGACGAACCCAAACTCAAACTCGAGCACATTCTCGCCGACATCTAGGCGATTTGCGAGGGGCTATTTGTCTTTGCCTTTAGAGTCCCACACTGATTTGGCGCCTGAGTGCCCGGCTTGTGAAACGACGATCGTCGCAACTAGCCCACTTGCAAGGGTGAGAACGAGCAAACCCGAGATCAGTTTCTTCGACAGAGTTCTGCCTTTGAACTTGAACCCTTGGTCAGCAGCCACTATTGCAAGTGCTGCACCGACTGCAGAAATTGCAAACACGGCAGTTGGTGCTTGAGACTGCTCGCCCATTTCGGCGTGCTCATGAATCGCCTCTGATCGAGGTAGGTCGTGCTGCAATGACTCGCCTGCACCCGCGCCAAGAAAAAGAAAAACAGCACCCAAAACCGCCATGGTTGCGGTGGCAATGAGAATCTCGCGACGAAACCGTTTGAAGAGCGAAAAGACCGAGGTGATCGTTGCCATCGGAATCAGAACAATCGGCACATGAACCAAAAACGGATGTGCTGGCAGACCAAAAATTTGCGAAATTGAAAACAACATGACTTTTTAACCTTCTCTCCAAAAAAACACTAACCGAAGGCGTGCGATTTTTTCCAGGCGCGGGCCAGTTCGGCGTAGTGACCATTGAGTGCGAGAAGTTCAGTGTGAGAACCAAATTCGACAATCTGGGCGCCTGCAATAACGGCAATGTGATCTGCACGCTGCACCGTCGAAAGACGATGTGCGACAACAATCACAGTGCGACCGGTCATCAATCGTTCGAGTGCGTGCTCGACCTCGGCTTCGGTGCCTGGGTCAAGATTCGATGTCGCTTCGTCGAGAACAAGCACCGCCGGGTCGACGAGTGCAGCGCGTGCGAGGGCAACCAACTGACGCTCGCCTGCCGACAATCGGCTGCCCCTTTCGCGAACCTCGGTGTCTAGGCCGTCAGCAAACTGTGCGAAGTGCTCGGTTGCGCCAATTGCCGCGATCGCTGCTTCGATTTCGGCGTCTGTTGCATTGGCGCGGGCAATTCGCAGGTTGTCGCGAATCGACCCATTGAACAAAAAGCCTTCTTGGGGCACAACGGCAATTCGTTCACGCAACGAAGACATCGTCGCCATCTTCAAATTGACGCCGCCATATTCGACGGTGCCAGATTGCGGGTCGTAAAGTCGCGCCATCAATTTTGCGAGCGTCGACTTGCCAGCCCCCGTTGGCCCGACGAGGGCAAGTTTTTCGCCAACCCCAACATTGATCGAGACATTGTCGAGCGCGGGTGTCTCTGCACCCGCATAGGTGAACGAGATGTTCGAGACTTTTAGTTCGCCGGTTTTTGGCAAATCGACTGCCGAGTGATGTTCGTCGACCTCGGGTTTCGAGTCGAGAATCGCAAAAAGTTTGTTGAGCGCCGCACCCGCCGATTGCACGGTGTTGTATAACTGCGAAAGTTGTTGAACGGGGTCAAACAGACTCGACAGCAACAAAACGAATGCGACAACCGTGCCAAGGGTGACGGTGCCGCGATGGGCGAACCAACCACCGATGCCGATCATCAATGCACTGGCCAGAACACCCGAAAACTCGACGAGGGCGAAATACCAAGTCGAGATGCGCACGCTTTTTTCGTGCGCGGCAAACAACGATCGATTCGAAACTTTGAACTTGCGCTTGACTTCGTCTTCTTGGGCATATGCCTGAATGACTCTCACCGTCGTGATGCCCTCTTGCAACGCCGAGAGGTTGGCCCCGACGCGCTCGCGCACATTGAGATATGCGCGATTCGAGTCGCGTTGAAACTTGACCGAAGAAATAACCAAAACCGGCATGACCAACAACGCAACGATCGTCAACTGCCAACTGAGAGCCACCAGAACGACGATCGAAAAAACGAGCATCAGCGCGGCCGACAAAAACTGCAACAGACCCCACTGCACGAGTTCTGACATCGACTCGATATCGGCTGTCATTCGCGCAACGAGAACGCCTGCTTTGTTGCGGTCGTAAAACGCCATCGATTGGCGTTGCATCTGTTTGAAAACAGCAAGCCGCAAGATGCGCAAGAACGACTCGCCGGTGCGGTTCACGAAAACGAACAGCAACCGCCCAAAAACATAGGTGAACGAGACAACGACCAAATAGAGAACAACTGCGAGGTTTAGCGCGCCAAAATCTTTGGCACGAATGCCCGCGTCAATGCCGTGGCGCACAATGACTGGGGCAGAAAGCGTGGCCGATGTCGTGACGACGACACAGGCAAAAGCGATGAACATCGACTTGCGAAATGGTGCCGCCATTTTGAAAACTCGACCCAAAATTGTGCGCGCTTGGGCGCGACTGAGGCGATCTTCGTCGCTGACCCCACCTGCATGCCACATGTTATTTGTTCACCAAACTTGAGCCAGCAGGTTGGTGGTCGGCGGTTTTTGTTTTTTCCATGTTGGCCAGAACCTCGCGATAGCGAGCATTGTTTGCCACGAGGTCTTCGTGTGTGCCTGTTGCCGAAACCGTTTGGTCGTCGATGAACACGACTCTTTGAGCCAGGGCAATCGTGCCTGGTCGATGCGCGATCACGATTGTGGTGCGACCCGACATCACGGTGCGCATCGCATCGCGAATTTCGCCTTCTTTGCTCGGGTCGACGGCGCTTGTTGCGTCGTCGAGCACCAGCACTCTCGGGTCAGAAATGATCGCACGAGCGATTGCGATGCGCTGGCGCTGACCACCCGAAAGCGAAAAACCCCGCTCGCCGATAACCGTGTCATAGCCGTTTGGAAGTTGCAAAATAAATTCGTGAGCGCCAGAGAGTTTCGCTGCTCGCTCAATGTCGGCTTGCAGCGCATCAGGCTTGGCGAAAGCAATGTTGCTTTTGACCGAATCGTTGAACAAAACCGTGTCTTCGAAAACGACGCCAATCTGTCGACGAAGTTCTTGAAGTTTCAGTTTGCGAACGTCGACACCGTCTAAATAGACATGACCACTGTTTGTGTCGTAAAAACGCAACAGCAACCTGGCGACAGTCGACTTGCCCGATGCAGTTGCGCCGACGATTGCAATCGACTCGCCCGCCACGATTTCAAGATTGAAATTTTTTAGCACGGGTCGCTCTGGGTCATAACCGAACTGCACGTGGTCAAACTTGACCGTGCCGAGTTGCTTGCCATTCGAAGATGGCAGATCACGGGCCATGGGTGGGTCGACAATTTGAGAGGTTGTCGACAAAACCTCGTGAATGCGCACAAGTGCCGAGGCCGCGCGCTGACCAAGGGCGATGATCATGCCGACATTGCGCAACGGCCAAACCAAAAGCGTGAGATAAACGTTGAACGCGACAAGATCGCCGATTGTTATTTGGCCCGACAAAACCCGATGACCACCGACACCGAGCACCCCGACTGCCCCGAGCGCCGGCAAAATATCGATCGCTGGCATGAAGTTGCTGCGAATCTTCGCGGCCTTCATCGACTCGGCAAAAATGTCGTCGGCTTCAACTTTGAGTTTGTCGAACTGCACTTGCTCTGCGCCAAAACCCTTGACTACACGCACGCCTGCGACTGACTCTTCGACGACGTTGGCAAGTTGGGCTTGCTCTGCCTGCACGGCAAGAGATGCCGGGTGAATGCGATTGCTGAATCGGCGCGCCGAAAGATTGACGAACGGCAACGGTGCGATCGCCACGGCAGCCAAGATCGGGTCGGTGATGAACAAAATCGTTGCCACGGCAATTATTTGAATGACGTTCGACATCGTGATCGGAATCATCACGATGAAGCCTTGAATTTGCATCAGATCACTCGAGGCACGGCTCATTAACTGACCCGTTTGGGCTTTGTCGTGATAGCCGATGTTGAGCCCGAGAACGTGACTGAAAAGTCGCTCGCGCAACAGCGTTTCTGCCCAACGACTCTCGCGAAATGCGACATAACGGCGAAAGCCAGAAAGAACGCCCGTCAGCACGCCGAGCCCAGCGATGATCAGCGACCACTTCAAAAGTGGCCCGTTTTTTTCGATGCCGTCGTTGATTGCAAACTTTGTGACTTGCGGAATAGCGACCTTGAAAGCCGCCCACGAAATGCCAATTAGGCCACCAATGATCAAATTGCGACGTTGATCACCCAACAAACCACGCAGAAGTTTCCAACCTTCGCTGCGCTGGGCTTGTTCAAATTCGAGACGTGCTGCGACCTCTGAATCTGTTTCGCTGACCGACATTGGTCAACTCGCACTCGGCGAAAGCGACTCGACACACTGCCAAAAATTGACTTCGGGGTCAAAGGCCACGATTGCCAGCGATGAAGTTGTAACGCCATTGTCGAAATATTTTTGGATTGTCGCGCGACACTTTTCGACACTGCCATGCACGAAAAGTTGATCGACAACTTCGTTGGGTATCGCAGCGAGGGCACCTTTGCGGTCGCCAGCCTTCCAGAGATCCCACATTGGTTGCAGCATCTCACCACGACCCAGCCATTTATGAAACTCGGCATAAACCGGCACGGTTAAATAAGCAGCGATCAAGCGCTTTGCCGACTCGCGAACTAGCTCGCTGTTTTCGCTCGGACAGACGAAAATTCGCGCCACAATCTCGCGCTCGCCCGGGTTTTGAGATTTTTTTGCCCCATCATTGACGACACCCACAACTTTGGTGACGTCATCTGCCGACAACCAATTGATGATCGCCCCGTCGGCTTGGCGACCTGCGAGTTTTAGCATGCCCTCGCGCAACGCAGCGACCAAAATTTTGGGCTTCACCTCGGGGCGAATTCCGAGACGAAAACCGTCGATGGAAAAAGTGTCGTATTGCTTGGTGATTTTTTCACCGGTCATTGCGTCTTGCAAAAATTGCACGACGTCTCGAACTTTTTTGTATGGTTCGACGAACGGAATCGCATTCCATTTTTCGACGATCACATTGCTCGACGAGCCGATGCCGATTGCAAACCTGCCAGGTGCGGCATCAGCCAACGTCGCCACACTTTGGGCCATCAATGCTGGCGAGCGCGTGTATGCGGGCACGATTGCGGTGCCAAGTCGCAAGCGAGGCTCCCAGGCGGCCGCCATCGCGAGTGGTGTGAATGCGTCAGAGCCATCGGCTTCTGCCGACCAAATATCGGTGTAACCCAGATCGGCGAGTTTTTTATAGTTTTCGCGTTGGGCGTGCAGATGGCCGGGCAATGGCACTGTCATTCCGGGGCGATGTTGCACGGGTCAATTCTTCCACTTTCGCGCTTTGCAACTTTGACTGGCCGTTGCCATCAATGTGCCGTCTTGGGCAAACATGTTTACGCGCCCGTGCCCAAAACCACGTGCGACGGCGTCTATATATATGTCAAGCAAAACCCACTTGGTGGGCACGAGTTTGACGATGCGAATTGTGTTGTCGAGGCTGTTGCCACCCGCACCGATGCCAAGAGCCTGACCGACTGCCATCGGCACGAAGTCGCCGAGAATGCCAAGCGCCGTCGCATCGACATCTTCGATCAAAGCCGGAATGTGTGCCCACATTACGACGTTGCCATCGCTCAACGAGCCGTCGAGTTGTTCAATCGTGCGACCCTTGACGACGCGCTGTTGCAACGAGTCATGAATAGTGCCCGCAAGATCGCGCCGGTGCTCGCGCATCGGAATATTTTCTGGCAGAGGTGCGAGTGGCGCCTTTGCAAATTGACCAGCGGCATCGAATTGACGATCACCGAGGCTGGCGTTGACCGTGAGAATTTCGCGGTCATCAACACGAGCAACGGCTCGACCCTGGGTAATTTGTGGTCCGTTAACAACCAAGGTGACATCGATGGTCACGATTTCGTTGGTTTTGGCAAACGACAAATATTGCGCGGTGGCCCAAACGAGATTGCGCTGCGAGACCGTTTCAAGGGCGCTGATGCAGGCCCCGAGCCCGGCGCCACCAAACAAAAAATAGCCACTTGTCGAAATGCGAAGGTCAACTGGCATCTCGAATTTCGAGCCGTCGCCAATGCGACTTATTCCGAGAAAACTGCGCGAATCCACCGTGCCACTCTAATAAATCGCATCGCCATGGCGACTAGTTTTGCCATATGGCAGATTCACCGTGGCGTGGCGATGCAGTCTCATTGGTCGAGGCGTTTCGCAAAGGCGAACGCTCGCCCGCCGAAGAATTGCAGGCAACTCTTTCGGCGATCGACCAAAGTGATCTGAACGCGTTTTGTTTTTTAGATCGCGAATCTGCCGAGCGCGATGCAAAAAACGCTGACATAAATTTGCCTTTTGGTGGTGTGCCCTTTGGCGTGAAAGAACTTGATCTCGTCGCGGGTTGGCCCGACACGGAAGCCAGCATGGTTTTCAAAGATCGGCGCGCGACGACGACCGATACGCAAGTGAACAGAATTTGTCGCTTGGGCGGTGCCGTGCGAATCGGTCAGACGACCGCCAGCGAATTTGGCGGTGTCAATTTGACGCGCACAATTTTGCACGGCCCCACCCATAACCCGTGGCAGCGTGGTCGCACGCCGGGTGGTTCATCGGGTGGCAGCGCGTCGGCTGTTGCCGGTGGTTTGGTGACGATGGCAACTGGCGGTGACGGAGGCGGATCGATTCGCATACCCGCAGGTTTCACCGGCTTGGTCGGACTAAAAGCAACCTTTGGTCGCATTCCGCGTGGACCCGGGGCATCGAATGGCAATTTAACAACTGTGATCGGTTGTTTGTCGCGAAGCGTGCGCGACACGTCGCGATGGTTCGACATCGCCAACGGACACGAAGCCCACGACCCGCTTAGTTTGCCAAGAGTTTCAGGTTGGGAAGCCGGGCTCGGCAAGGTCGAAACCGCAGGTTTGCGCGTGGCTGTCGTTCCAAATTTTGGTGGCGGAGTCGTGTCGCCGGCGATGTGGCAAGTAATCGAAAACGCCGCAGAAAATTTGATCAAAGTTGCGGGTTTGAAACGACGCGATGCCGTTGATCTGTCGTTGCCGCGACTTGGTGCAGCTTGGTCGGTGACGGGAATGGCCGCGATTCAATATCAACTAGGTGATCAATGGCCAGCGTGTGCCGATCAACTGACACCCGAAATTCGCTTTGGTCTCGAGCGCACCGCGAATTTATATGGCGTCGAGGCACGCGGAAAGTTTGAAAAGAGACGAATCGATTTGAACAACCGCATGGCCCAGATCTTTAGCGAAGTCGACTTGATAATCACGGCAAGCAACCCAGACGTTGCATTCAACGCCCAAGGTCCACTGCCCGACACATTTGGCGGGATCGTTGGTGGCCAGGGCAACAACGGTGTGCTGACATTTCCTGCAAATATTTTTGGTAATCCGGGCATCTCGGTGCCCGCAGGTTTTGTCGATGGTCTGCCAGTGGGCATGCAAATTATGGCGCGCCACTTTGAAGAGCAACTTTTGCTCGACTTGGCTCTCGTGGTTGAACGCACCAACCCCTGGCCACTCACCGCCCCTCAAGGCTAGGAAAACTAAAGCGCGAGGGTGGCGCGGGCGACGAGATCAGTGCCAAAGGCAGTGAGAATCGCCAAATAACTCAGACCCGTTGCCGCCATGACTGCCGAGTAACTTCGTTCTTTTAAAGCAGCCCGAGTGAAAACCGCGAGCAAGCCAGTCAAAGTTGCGCAACCCAACCAGAAATATCCAAGAATGCCGTTCCAGCCGTCGTCGATTGAGCCGTTGAGAACGCTGATCATGCCCGTGGGCAAAATCATCGCCAAAACTTCGAGTGGCCAAATCACCAATACGGCATTTGTCAGGTCGTTGAGCAACTTGCGTGTCATGCCGGGTTGCACCAGATACCAGTGACCTAACAACATCAAATCGGTGACCGCACCGAGAAATGCAGCACCGACGAGCACCCGCACCAGATCGACAACGCCGCCATCATTGGCAACGACCGAGCCGACCAGACCAACTGCGCCAATGCCGGCTGCCACGAGATCAAAACGCGACCCTGGCTTGGCAAAGGTCGCAAGCGCAATGCAAGCGACTGCGATGGCTGCGATTTCGCGAATAATCGTTGCATCAAAGTAAAAACCTGCAACACTGCCGAGCGCGGCCAAAATGCCAAACGTGGCGCGCAACAACTTTGAATAGCCCGAAGAAATTTCTTTGCTGCGCAAAGTGAACCACAAAAATGCGAGGCCACCCGATGACCACTGCAGCAAAAATGTCGCGGCGTCGAGACGCATTAATTCAAAATCACAAGCGAGTGATCGACATTGTTCATCGACAAAGGGCCGTTGTCGGTGGCAACGACGATGTCTTCGAGACGCATGCCCCACTTGCCGGGCAAATATATGCCGGGCTCGACGCTAAACGCGTGGCCGGCAGCGATTGGCAGTTTGTTGCCGCTGACCATATATGGCTCTTCGTGGGCCTCCATGCCGATGCCATGACCGGTTCGATGAATGAAAAAGTCACCGAAGCCAGCGTCGTCGATGATTTCGCGCGCGGCCATGTCGACCGATTCACAGGTGGCACCAACGACGCCGGCAGCGACGCCGGCTGCCTGAGCCGCCCGTAAAACCGAATATGCACTCGTGACTTTTCGAGATGGTTCGCCGACAAACACACACCGTGTGATGTCGCTGCAATATCCGTTATAGGTGCCACCAAAATCGCACAACACGATTTCGTTTTGTTTGATCACGCGCGACCCGGGGTGATGGTGCGGACTCGCTGCGTTTTCGCCGGCAGCAACGATCGCAAAGTTGACCACGTCGTGACCTTCGGCGATCAACCGAGCAGAAATATCGGCTGAAACTTGGGCTTCGGTGCGACCGACGAGCGAAATTTCACCAGCCTGAAGTTGCGAGGCGACACGATCAGCAGCCGCACCGGCAACTTGCAATGCGGCAATCTCGTTGGCATCTTTGGCGATGCGCAAATTGCCAACCACGTCGACGGCGCGC
>CAYOVI010000047.1:0-11534 GCA_964407365.1 uncultured Ferrithrix sp. | reverse complement strand
CGACACCGACCCGCCGAGGGTCGCGATCTCAATGCATCCGCACGATGCCGCGCAACGCAAATTGAGCGACGCAAAGCGTGTAATTGTGCGAAACGACGTGGCGTCGGTCGAAATTGATTTGGTAATTGACGAAACTCTGCGGCCCGGCGTTTGCTTTATGCCAAAGGGTTTATGGTTGCGAGCAACCCAAACCGGTTTGACGGCAAACGCGTTTGTGCCAGACGACCTCAACGATTTGGCCAGTGGCGCGTGTTTCAATGACGCGCGTGTCGAAGTGACATTGGCTTGATCAAGAAGATCATCGCCGTAGTTGCAACTTCGTTTCTAACAAGTTGCGCGTCGCTGAATATTGGCAGTGGCGAGTCTGGTGTTTTGTCAGGGGTTGGTCGAATACCCGGCTATGACTTTGGCACAGCAATAACTTTGCCCGAAGGATTCGAGATCGATTTGCCCGAAGTTGCAGGTGGTCTGATCGGTCAAAAAGTAAGCGGAAACAGACTCTTGATGATCGGTGATTCAATAATGGCCTCGACATCCAGTCGTTACGGCAATGAAATGTGCAATGCACTCGTACCACTGGGGTGGCAGGTTGCAATAGAGGCAGAGGCAAGCAGATTTGCCGAGTTTGGTGTGCGTGTGCTGGATCAAAGACTCAAAGCCGAGGCCGGTTGGGACGCCGCGGTGGTTTTTCTTGGCACCAACTATGAAGGCAACAAAGACTCTTATGCCAAACAGATGCGCAAGATCGTTTCGAAACTTTCGCCGCGACCAGTTTTATTGGTGACGACTTCTCTGTTCAGAAATTCTCAGCGTGAAGTGAACGCCGCGATCAAGGTGATTGCGGGCGAGTCGGAAAACGTATCGGTTCTCGATTGGGAGACGATTTCAAAAGAAAAAAGCGTGCTCAACGACGATGGTGTTCATCTTTCGCCAAAGGGGCGCAGCGTTTTTGCTGTTGCCGTCGCGCGAGCACTAGATATTGCGCCTTTTCGCGATGGCGCATGTCTTGAGTCGAAGTTTCGCGACGACTCGGCTGCCGCCAAAGACGTGATGCCTCAACCTGTAGATTCGGCAGTTGAGCCAACAGGGCAGACGACGCCTTAGTTGCCAAACGTCTAGCGTGCTAGCAATAGTTGATCAAAAAACGGGAGTAACAATCAAATGAAAATCGGAATCTTTGGTGGCACCGTAAATTCAGGCACACTTGACGATGTTGTCGCCGAGGCACGACAGGCCGAGCGAGACGGATTTGCAAGTTATTGGGCGCCAAATATTTTTGGTCACGATGCGTTGACGGCCTTGGCGATAGTCGGTCGAGAGGTGCCAAGAATCGAACTCGGCACGAGTGTCGTGCCGACTTATCCGAGGCATCCAATGGCGATTGCGCAACAATGCCACACCGTGAATGCAGCCTCGAAGGGTCGACTGTGTTTGGGCATTGGTCTGAGCCACAAAATTGTTATCGAAGGCATGCTTGGAATCTCGTTTGAAAAGCCGGTGCGACATTTGCGCGAGTATCTTTCGATTTTGATGCCGCTGGCGAGATGTGAAAACGCGAATTTTGTCGGTGAGACACTGACAACGCGAGGCTCGTTGTCGGGCTCCGGTTCGTCACCGTTTTCGGTGGTTGTCGCGGCGCTCGGCGAACAAATGTTGCGCGTCACTGGCACCCTTGCCGATGGCACGCTTACCTGGTGCACGGGGCCAAAAACTTTGAAGTCTCTAACTGTGCCGACAATTGTCGAGGCGGCCAAAAAAGCCGATCGCAAAGCGCCACGTGTGATTGCAGCTTTGCCAGTTTGTGTAACAAACAATGTTGCGCGGGCGACCGAGACTGCGGCCAAGGTTTTTCAAATCTACGGTCAATTGCCGAGTTATCGAGCGATGCTCGACCACGAGGGTGCTGCTGGTCCTGCCGACATCGTGATTGCCGGAACCGCCGAGCAAGTTAAACAGCGTGTTGCCGATTTGACTGGCATTGGTGTGACCGACTTTGCGGCAGTCGAATTCAGCAGCGACCCAGATGAAATCGCCGGCACACGCTCGGCTTTGAAGTCGCTACTTTGATTTTTTCTGTCGCTTTGCAGCGCGCTCTTTGGCTTGGGCCGCGGTGACTTGGGCGTGATGGGCGTGGCAGAGCACTTCTAAACCTCCGACACCTTTGCTGTCGGGGTTCAGATGGTGATGGCAGCCCGGACCATAACCCGCACCATTTCGTGGGTTGATGTGGTTGACTTCGCAGTCACGTCTTTGCGCTGTGCAGCCTGGCCGCTGGCATCGATATTTTGCGCGTCGTTTGGCGGCCGATCTGGCAAATCGCCAAATGTGGTTGCGCTGCCACTCACGACCACATTTGTCCGAGCACCAGGTGCGACGCCGAGTTGACTCGATCAATGAATTGCAGAGTTGGCATCGACCTTGTTCGCCTTTCCATTGCCCGAGCGGGCATGATATTCGCTCTTGGGTAAGTGACACTATTTGCGAATTTGAACCGGTGTGCCAAGCGCAGTCATGTTGACAATTTCGAAAAAATCATTGCCCTTGTCGTCGACGACGATAAATGCCGGAAAATCTTTTACTTCGATTTTCCAAATTGCTTCCATGCCGAGTTCTTCATATTCGAGCACCTCAACTTTGGTGATGCAGTCTTGGGCAAGGCGTGCTGCTGGACCACCGATCGAGCCCAAATAAAAACCACCGTGAGTCTTGCATGACTGGGTTACTTGTGTTGAGCGATTTCCTTTGGCCAACATCACCAGACTCGCCCCGACGCGTTGAAACTCTTCGACGTAACTATCCATGCGACCTGCAGTGGTCGGACCAAAAGAGCCCGACGCAAAACCCTCGGGTGTTTTTGCTGGGCCCGCATAGTAAACGCAAAATTGCTTGAAATAATCTGGGAGACTTTTGCCCGAGTCGAGAAGCTCTTTTAATTTCGCGTGGGCGATATCGCGTGCAACGATCATCGGACCGTTGAGCATCACGCGAGTCTTGACCGGATATTTCGAGAGCGTTGCACGTATTTGGCTCATTGGCTGGTTTAGGTCAATATTGACAACCTCGGTCGAAAGTTCTTCTGGGCCAATTTCTGGCAGAAATTTGGCCGGGTCTTGTTCGAGTTGCTCGAGAAAGATGCCATCTTTTGTGATTTTGCCCAGCGCTTGACGATCGGCGCTGCACGAAACAGCCATTGCGACCGGGCAACTCGCGCCGTGGCGTGGCAGGCGAATGATGCGAACGTCGTGACAGAAATATTTGCCGCCGAATTGCGCACCGATGCCAGTTTGTTGGGCGAGTTTAAGAACTTTGGCTTCAAGATCAACGTCGCGAAATGCATGACCAGCGCGAGAGCCATGTGTTGGCAGTGAATCGAGATATTTTGTGCTGGCAAGTTTCGCAGTTTCGACGGCATATTCGGCAGAAGTGCCGCCGATTACAACAGCGAGGTGATAAGGCGGGCATGCAGAAGTGCCGAGTGTCTGCATTTTGTCAAACAACCAGGGCAACAAAACTTTTTCGTTGAGCAAAGCCTTTGTTTCTTGATACAGATAACTCTTGTTGGCAGAGCCGCCACCTTTGGCGATGAAAAGGAATTTGAATTCGTCTCCGTCGGTGGCAGAGATTTTTATTTCAGCAGGCAGGTTCGTGTTCGTGTTGACTTCTTCGAACATCGTGATCGGCGCAAGTTGGCTATAGCGCAGATTCGACGTTTGGTATGTGTTGTAGATGCCTTTGGCGATGGCTTGTTCATCGCCGCCACCAGTGAAAACAAATTGACCCTTAGAGGCTTTGACAATCGCCGTACCGGTGTCTTGGCACATCGGCAAAACCCCGCCAGCGCTTATGCTCGCGTTTTTGAGAAGATCGAGTGCGACAAAGCGATCGTTGGCGCTGGCTTGGGGATCTTTGAGAATCTCGGCGAGTTGTTGCAGGTGCTCGGTGCGCAACAGATGAGCGATATCGCGCATCGCATGTTCAGTCAGGGTAGTTATCGCACCCAGTTCGACTTTCAGAAAAGTGCCGAGGCTCGTTTTTTCGGTCAAAACTCCGTCACTCGAAATTTTTCGGTAGACGGTTTTATCGGGGCCAATGGGCAACAACTGAGAATTGACGAATGGCTCAGGTTGTTTATTTGCCACGCTTACAGGCTATTCACAAAACCGTCTTAGACGAGAGCGGGTGTGCCTTTGAACGAACCTGGGTCACCCGCCGAAGGGATGCTGGGCTTGCGCCACGAAACTACCGTTGCGATGTGTTCTGCGACACTGCTCCAGGCTTTGGCGTTCCATCCTTGTGCGATTTTTGGAACGGTGCCGTCGATTTGCAGATAGACAAACGCCGGAAGTTCGGTTAGAGAAAGTTGCTTGACAAATGTTCGCGACTGATCACAGAACACGAGAAATTCATCGGCGTGTGGTCCGAGAAATTCGCGGGCCTCGCTGGCGGTGGCCGTGACGACAAAATTTGTGCGAACTGATGCGCCTGCGAATTGTCGCAAAATACGCACGGCGGTCGGCAGTATCCATGAGCTCTCGTTGGTGAACGGATCAAGCACAATGGAGGCGAGATGAAAAGTCGTCAGCCATTCTTCAAGTCGGCGAGCCTGGCCATTGAGGGGCTGAAGTTGGGTATCGAGATTTGGGGAAATAATCATCAGCAAAGACCGTAGCAAGTCGGGGGTAGCGTTTCGGAAATGCACCCGATCGAGCATTTGCGATATGTGGCCAGGGCGCGCGGTGCTGACCCAGTTTCTCTGGTTCGCGAGACCGCCTATGCGCTTGGTGGCTTTGGTCACGAGCCTGCGGGTCTTGTGTTGGCGGCGCGAAGAATCGTGCAGCGTCACCCGGCGTGCGGACCACTGTGGTGGCTTTGCAGCCATGCAATCGGTTCACTAGACCCTTTCGAAGCGTTGAGAGGGTGTCAAGCAGCAATCTCAAACGACCCGACTCCGAAAAATTTGTGTGATGCAGTGCCTTTGGGTGCCGTCGTCTGTGTCGTGGGTTGGCCAACCGTGATCTTGAGAGCACTTGAGCACCGTGAAGATGTAAATCTTTTTGTTGCTGAAAAAGACTCTGATCTTGACGCGGTCGTCACGTCATGCAGTGTTGTGATTATTGAAGCCTTGGCAGCTGGGCCGACCGAAGTGTTGTGCAATGCGGGCAGCAAAGATGTCGTTGCTCGTGCACATAGTCTGCAAAAACCAGTGTGGCTGGTGACCCCATGTGGCACTCGCTTGCCCACCGCGCTTTGGACGGCGATGGTTAAAGGTGCCGGATGCAAATCAAAAACGGCAGGTGACGCCTCAGCAGGTGAGAGCATGACAGATTTTGATTTGTTGTCGACAAAGTCATTTGCAAAAGTGGTTTCTAAATCTGGTGTCACCGATGATTTGTCACAAGCATTCGTCGCCGAATGCCCACCCACAACCGAGCTCCTGCGCCACAGCGCAATGTAAACGCGTAGATTTCTCGTGCGATGTAGGATTTGAAGCATGTCAGCACGCTCACGAGACCTGCCCCGTCGCTCATGTCTGTCAATACCCGGGTCGTCAGAAAAAATGCTCGGAAAGGGCCCCGGCATTGCCGCCGACATGGTTTTCTTAGATCTTGAAGATGCTGTAGCGCCAAAAGAAAAGGAATCTTCGCGCGCTCGTGTTGCCCACGCAATTCGCAACCAAGACTGGGGCGACAAGGTCATGTGTGTGCGCGTAAATGACTGGAGTACAAAGTGGACGGCTTTCGACATAATCGAAGTCGTCGCAGGTGCAGGCGAGCGACTCGACGAAATTATGTTGCCAAAAGTCGAGACCGCGGCCCAAATTGTCGCCACCGACTTGTTGTTGCGCCAAGTTGAAATTGCCAATGGTTTGCCAGTTGGCCACATCGGCATAGAGGCCCAGATCGAAACTGCTCGCGGGTTGATCAACGTCGAAGAGATTTGTGCGGCTAGTCCGAGACTTGAAACGATTATTTTCGGACCAGCCGATTTTGCCGCAAGCATGGAGATGCCTGTGCTCACAGGTGGCGTGCAGATCGCCGAATATCCGGGCGACCACTTTCACTACGTATTTTCAAAAATCTTGATGGCTGGTCGTGCCAACTCGCTGCAAGTTATCGATGGGCCATACCTATATATTCGCGATGCAGAGGGTTTCAAAAATTATTGCCAGCGAACTCGAACCCTCGGATACGACGGCAAGTGGGCGTTGCATCCAGATCAGGTGACAATTTTGAACGAGGTGTTTTCGCCGACCCAAGAGCAGTTTGACCGAGCCTGGGCGATTTTGGACGCCTATTCGTCTGCCACCGAAGGTGAAGGCAAGGGTGCGGTCATGTTTGGCGAAGAAATGATCGATGAAGCTAGTCGAAAGATGGCTCTAAAATTCATTTCACGTGGCAGTCGCGCTGGTTTGAAACGTAGCAAATAATTTTTCTCTAGAACTTCGATTTTGGTTGATCTGCTTCAATGACTAAACGCTTTGACGCTTTGCTATTTGACGCTGGCGGTGTGTTTGTGGTGCCCGACCCATTGACCACGGGAATGGTGCTCGAACCGTTTGGCGGCACCACGAGCCTTGGCGCCTTGGTGCGATGCCACTATGCGGGCATGGCGGCAATAGACGAGGCAACCGCATCACTATCGGCTGGTTCGATCGATCAAATTTCGTGGATTTCGTATCGGCAGGCATACGCGCGCGAGGCCGGCGTGTCAGCTGAGTCGATTGACCTGGCCGCTGAAGCGCTGCTCAAGGTATTTTCGGCTTTTTTGTGGCGATTTCCACTGCACGAATCGGTTGCGGCTTTGTGGCGACTGCATCTGATGGGCGTGAGAATCGGTGTCGTTTCAAATGCCAGTGGCCAAATTGAGCGAACCTTGGCCAACGAAAATGTATGCCAGGTGGGTGAGGGTTCAGGCGTGCCAGTTTTGATCGTCACTGACTCACACGTTGTTGGAGTGGCAAAACCTGAACCACAAATCTTTGAAGATGCAATTGCCGCCGTCAACGTTCCGCGAGAGCGAATCGCCTATATCGGCGACTCGTTTGTCAATGATGTGGGTGGGGCCCGCAATGCGGGCTTGACCCCGTTGTTGCTTGATCCGTTTAAGTTTCACCTAGACAAAGATTGCGAGAGGATCGAGAGCCTGCACGAACTAGTGCGTTTTGTGAAGTAATTTTCGTAAACTATTTGACAGTTTCGACAAGTTTGCGCGCAATCACCTTCAGGCAAAGTGTTTCATCAGCACCCTCGAAGATGCTGAGAACTCGGGCGTCAACAAACAAGCGACTGACCGAATATTCTTCGGCATAACCGTAACCGCCGTGAATCTGCATCGCCTCGCGCGTCACCCATTCGGCTGCCTTGCAAACATATGCCTTGACCATGCTTGCTTCCATCGCGCCTTCGCCTTTGCCCATGAGTTTGGCAACTGCATAACTGAATTGGCGTGAACCTTGAATCACGACGGCCATGCGTCCAAGCTTGGCTTGGATGATTTGATATTCACCTATATTTTTTCCAAAAGATTGTCGGTTTTGCGCATATTCACAGGCCGCCTCGTAGGCCGCTTGCATCACGCCAACCGCACGAGCGGCAGTTTGCAGACGACCGTTTTCAAAACCTTCCATCTGATAATAAAAACCCTTGCCGAGACCGCTTTGCTCGCCAATCAGATGATCGGCGGGCACCCACCAGTTTTCGATCGCGATTTCATATGAATGCATGCCGCGATAGCCGATCGTGTCGATCGGTCTGCCCTCGAGGCGACCACCAGAGGTCTGGGTGAAAACAAAGCCGTGTGCCTCGCCGCGTGGCTTTGGCACAATCAGCACGCTCAAGCCTTTGTGTGACTTTGTGCGATCTGGGTCGGTGCGAGCAAGAAGCATCAGCACGTTTGCACGTGCGGCAAAAGTGCACCAGGTTTTTACGCCGTTGATTAGATAACCGTCTTTGCCGTCTTGCTTTGATGCAACAGCCGTTGTTTTGATCGACGCGACGTCGCTGCCATAGTCGGGCTCTGTCACCGCAACTGCCGCCATCACCTCGGCTGAGGCAAGTTTGGGCAACCACTCGTGTTTTTGGGCTTCGGTGCCACCCTTGACGAGGGCACGAGTCAAAATTTCGGGGCGGGTTATCAGCGAGCCACCAATACCCAAAGAGGCGCGTGAAAGTTCTTCTGTGGCGATGCAACTGGCCATGTATTCGCCGTCTCCACCTTCACTAAAACCGCCATATTCACTCGGGATCGAAAGCCCGAAGGCGCCAATCTCGGCCAAACCCGAAATTATCTCTTCAGGCACATCCAGATTTTCGCGGTGAACGTGCTCTGCATGGGGCGCAATAACTTTGTTGGCAAAACTTCTGAAAGTGTCCTGCACCATTTCATAATCGCTTTCGAGGTGGCGAGGACCGGGCGTCGTAGCAAGAGCTGACAAAAACTCGGGTGCGCGAAACTTTTGCACGAAGTCATGCGAATCAGAAAGACTCGATGGGTCGACACCCCAAAGTTTTTCACGACCTATCAGTCGCGAGACAAGGTCATGAACCATGTCGGCCACGAAGGCACAGGTCAACTTTTCTTCGAGCGAGCCTTTCGCGCCATAGTCGAGCATCGAGCGCGCAGTTTCAACAGCGGCGCTCGCATGGGCGAGATCATATGCAAGAACTTGATGAATGTCGGGACCACCTGTTGTGGCAAGAGTGCGCACTGCCTTACCAACGATCGCATCGGCGCGCTCAATTATCTGCGCGGCGACGACGAGATCTGTGTTGCTTGTCGGGGCTGACATATCGCTAAACGCTACTTAGGTGCTACGAAATTGTCATCATCAAGGCGTAATATGGGCAGATGAACGGCGCCCCCGAGCGACGCAACTTTGGTGGTTTGCGCTCGACTTTTAAATGGGCCAAGTGGCCGATTTTTCTTTTGGTTTTTTGGCTGTTTATTTTGCCCATCGTCCCCGGATTTGGCGATGCGCTGAGCGAATTAGGCGAGGTCGACACCTCGTGGCTTTTGTTGGGCATTGCCCTTGAGTTTGCGGCTTTGTTCTGTTATTCGATGTTGACCCATGTTGCTTTGGGGCAAGATGCCAACAAAGTGAGTATTTTCACACTGTTTCGCATTCAGTTGTCGACTCGAGCTCTGGGCAGTTTGGTGCCAGGTGGCTCGGCAGCGAGCAACGCACTTGGCTTTAGGTTGATCACGCTTGCTGGTGCTAACGGTCGAGATGCGGGCTTTGCCTTGGCAACCGCGGGGGTCGGCTCGGCTGTAGTTCTCAATTTGATTCTTTGGGTTGCGTTGATTGTTTCGATCCCTGGGCGCGGTGTGAACGCGTTTTACGGCACGGCGGCGATTTTTGGCGTGATCGTGATGTTGCTTGCCGGTGTCGTAGTGCTCGGGTTGATAGATCACGAAGGTCGAGCCGAAAGAGTAACTCGATGGTTTGCCAAAAAGTTGAGATTTGACCAAGAAAAAGCCGGTGAAGTCGCGGTGCATCTAGGTGATCGGTTGCGTGGCTTGGCCAACGAGCCTGGGTTATTGCGACGAGTGTTCATGTGGTCTTTGCTGAACTGGGGTTTAGACATTGTGGCTCTGTTCGTTTTCATTCGCGCCTTCAATGGCTCGGTAGATGTTGTGGGTCTGGTGATTTCATTTTGTTTGGCAAACGTCTTTGCTTCGATACCGATTACCCCTGGTGGTCTGGGCATTGTCGAAGGAATCTATATTCCGTCGCTGGTTGGTTTTGGTTTGTCGACGGCAACTGCGACGGTGAGTGTGTTGAGTTATCGTCTAGTTCAGTTTTGGTTGCCGATGTTGGTTGGTGGCGTGTGCTATCTGAGTTTGAGAGTTGGTCGTTTTGCCCTGCAACAGGCCAGCGAGTTGAAGAGCCTGCAACGGTATGCGGTTGCCGGCAACAAAACCCGAACGAGCCGCTATGAATGGGCCGAGCGAAACGCGACAACCGACCGCACCAGAGAAATTCCGTTGCCGAAATATGATCCGCGCTATGGGCTCGCAGACACCGATGAGTTGCCCGTGGTCAAAGAGTCGCGCGACGATCGCCGTTCTGGCAATTAGCGTGTAGGTCGTGACAATTCACGAGCGCCCATTTGGCAGATATCTCGAAGACTTTGTCGTAGGCGATGTTTATCGGCACTGGCCCGGCAAGACCATAACCGAGGCCGATGATCACCTGTTTTGCATGATCACGATGAATCATCACCCTCTGCACACGAACGACTGGTTTGCAAAGCAAAGCGTTCAGGGCCGCAATGTCGTGGTCGGAAACCTGGTTTATTCACTCGTTCTTGGCATGAGCGTGCCGGATGTGAGCGGTGCTGCGATAGCAAATCTTGAAATTGAAACTCTGCAGCACAAGCACCCGACGTTTCATGGAGACACGATTCATGCCGAGACGCGCGTGCTCGATGTTAAGCCGTCGTCGTCAAAGCCAGATCGCGGTGTTGTGACTGTCGAGACGAAAGGTTTCAATCAAGATGGCGACGAGGTTTGTTATTTTCGACGCCGCGTTTTGGTCTGGAAGCGCGACAGCGCCCCGAAAAGAGACCGACCATATAACCCCGACAAAGCCTGGGACTAACTAGTTATTGTTCGGTGATTGCTGCGACAATTGAGTCGTATGCCGCGTCGGCAAGTGCGCGCATTTCGTCGTCGGTGCGATCTTGAATCGGGTGAGGCACGAAAACGCGTTGCACTGTTGCAAAGCCGAGAGCTATGGCTTGAGACTCGGCGGCTTGAACAAACACATCTGAGGCGACGAACATTGCCGGCACACCACGAGTTTCAAGATCGGTGATGTCGTGCACACTGCACGACGTGCAGCTTCCTCAATCAGCAAGTGCTTCGATCACCAACGTGCATTTCGTCGCAATTTCGTGTCGCAGGTCGACGGGTGCCGGTTTGGTGAATGTGGGTTTTCGAAAGCGCAGAATTTTGGCGCCTGCATCTGTCAGGCGGGTTTCGAGTTGATTTAGAAAAACATCCCCACGGGCCTTTGAAATGTCAAGCAAGCCGATGGTTTGACCAACAATCGACTGAGGTCGAGCAAGCAATCGACGCAAAGTCGGGTTCTTCTCACTTGTCGGATCAAGAATCACCCGATTTGTCATGCGCCCACCAACCTAGTCTTTTGCATCTTCTTAATGAAGTTCAATTGATGCAAATTATGATGATTTAAACATTGAGTAGGCTCGTTGGGGTAATATGAAATCAAACTTTAGGTTTGTCGACAAATGCCGTCTTTGCGAGTCAACAGATCTAAATGTTGTATTTTCGCTTCAGCCAAGCCCGCTAGGGGACCGTTACTTACCGATTGGTAGCGAGATAGAGCCCACAAATCTGATTCCATTTGAAATAAATCATTGTGGTAGGTGCAATAATTTCCAAACTTCGACAGCAACAGATCCAGATCATTATAAACATTGCCTAACCCGGCCAGCGTCGGTGAACAAATCTTTGCGCGCTGCGTACGAAGACTCGGCGATGAAACTAATCGAGTTGGCATGCCTCAAACC
>CAYOVI010000046.1:0-11779 GCA_964407365.1 uncultured Ferrithrix sp. | reverse complement strand
TACATCGCCACCGACGTTTATGGTCGCTATCAACGAATGATGGGCAAGAATGTCTTGCACTCGATTGGTTACGACTCATTTGGTCTGCCAGCAGAGCAACACGCCATCGTGACGGGTATTCATCCCCGAATAAACACCGAATCGAACATCGCCAACATGCGTCGACAACTTCGTCGACTTGGCTTGGCCCACGATCAACGACGCAGCGTCAGCACCACAGACGAAAGTTATTATCGCTGGACACAGTGGATTTTTCTGCAGATCTTCAACTCGTGGTATGACGCGAGCCAAAAAAAAGCCAGGCCCATTGCCGATCTTGAAGAAGAGTTTGCGAGCGGCAGGCGAAAACTCACAGGCGCCAATGCCCACACAAACTGGGGCGAACTTTCAAAACTTGAGCAGCGCAAAGTAATCGATGAACATCGCTTGGTCTATCTGGCCGATGCCCCTGTCAACTGGTGCCCTGGTCTTGGCACAATTTTGGCCAATGAAGAAGTCACCGCAGAAGGTCGAAGCGACATCGGAAATTATCCGGTTTTCAAACGCAACATGCGTCAATGGACGATGCGTATCACCAGTTATGCAGATCGCTTGCTAGATGACCTAGATCGTCTCGATTGGCCAGAGTCGATCAAACTAATGCAACGCAATTGGATCGGTCGAAGCACCGGAGCACGCGTAAAGTTTTTATCTTCGGCCGGCGAGATAGAAGTATTTACAACACGTCCAGACACTCTATTTGGTGCAACTTTTATGGTTTTGTCACCGGAACATCCGCTTGTTGATTCGCTTACCACCAAGCCACAGCGCTCAGCAGTTGAAAAATACCGTGAGTCTGCACGCAAGCTAAACGACAATGAGCGACAAAATGACGAACGCAAAAAGACGGGTGTCGATACTGGCGCGACCGCAACTAATCCGGTCACTGGTAAACAAATCCCAATCTGGATCGCCGATTATGTTTTGATGGGCTACGGCACTGGCGCAATTATGGCCGTACCATCTGGAGACCAGCGCGACTTCGAGTTTGCCCGCGCTTATAACTTGCCAATCATCGCCATTCAAATGCCACCAAATGAATGGTTTTCGAACTACAACATCTCGCCGACTGCAGATTGCGCACAGTGGCCAACAGCTTTTGTCGGCGAAGGCACCTATATCAACTCGTCAAATGAAAATCTCTCGCTTGACGGCAAGCGTGCAATGAACCAAGCAATAGGGCAAGTCAATTCGTGGCTCGAAGACAACAATTGCGGCGAATCGGCAATCACATACAAACTTCGCAACTGGTTGTTTTCTCGACAGCGCTATTGGGGCGAGCCTTTTCCTATTGTTTATGACGAAAATGACATGCCACATTCGGTGCCAGACGAGCTGTTGCCGGTCAAACTGCCAGAACTCACCGATTTCAAACCCCAGGCACTTGACCCCAACGACGAATCGACCGACCCAATGCCGCCACTCGCGCGAGTAACCGATTGGCTAAAAGTTGAACTCGATCTTGGCGACGGCAAAAAGACCTACCGACGCGAAGTCAATGTCATGCCTCAATGGGCCGGCTCGTGCTGGTATGAGTTGCGATACCTCGACCCGACGAACAACGAGCGATTCGTCGACGCTGAAGTCGAGCGCTATTGGATGGGCCCAAAGTCTGCCGGTCACACTGGTGGCGTAGACCTATATGTGGGTGGCGTCGAGCATGCGGTGCTGCATCTGCTTTATTCACGCTTTTGGCACAAAATACTTTTTGATCTCGGTCATGTCTCTAGCGAAGAACCGTTTCACAAACTTTTCAACCAGGGCTACATTCAGGCATACGCGTATCGTGACTCACGCGGACAAACGGTGCCCGCCAACGAGGTTGTCGAAAAGAACGGCGGTTACACATTTGAGGGCGAAACTGTCGTTCGTGAATACGGCAAGATGGGCAAAAGTCTAAAGAACATCGTCACACCCGACGAGATGTACGACGACTTTGGCGCCGACACTTTCAGACTTTACGAAATGAGCACCGGTCCACTAGACGCAAGTCGCCCGTGGAACACACGCGATGTTGTGGGCATGCAACGCTTCTTGCAACGAACTTGGCGCAACATGGTCGACGAAGAAACCAACGAGTTGCATGTCGCTGACGAGCCGGCACCAATTGACCTGCGTCGGGCTTTGCACCGATGCATCGATGGCGTGCGCCAAGATATGGAAAACCTGAGATTCAACACAGCGATCTCAAAATTGATCGAATTGAACAATGCACTCACGATTCATGTCAATGCCACGGGCACAACACCCCGCGAAGTTGCCGTGCCTTTGACCCAAATGCTCTCACCTCTTTGTCCGCATATTGCCGAAGAACTTTGGCAAAAACTCGGCATAAATGAGCCAATTACCTATGCAAAATTTCCGACGGCAGACCCAAGTCTTCTCGTGAGTGAGACAATCGAGATACCCGTTCAGATCAATGGCAAACTTCGCACTCGCCTGGCCGTGCCTGCCGATATCACCGACGAGCAATTGCGCACGCTCGCGCTCGCTGATTCAAAAGTGATGGCCGCTCTGGCCGGGGCAACCCCGAGCAAAATCGTCATCGTCCCCAAACGCCTGATCAACTTCGTACTTTAGGTCGCTATTTCAAAAATTTTGCGGCGCGCTCGAGCGCGGCAAAGTCAATTGATTTGAACATCAGCAAAATTACGCGATCGACTCCCCACTGTTGCCAAACCTCGAGACGTGGGTCGTCGCCGCGCAAAATCGCCTCGTCATAGTGCTCCCAAACCGAGACGGTGAATGACTTGTCGATTTGCGATTCGAGGTGGGCCGTCTTTGCCGCCATAAGAATCTCACCAGCCCGCTCGTGACTGGCGCGAATGTTCACGCCATTTGTGCGTTGGCCCGCAATTTTTGCTAGGGCAACGCTGTTGGCACCAATTATCACTGGTGGTTTAGGGTCTGCAATCGGAAACGCCGCAAGTTCGGCGCGACGATTCACCGACCACATCTCTTGCATCACGTCAAGGGCCTTGATGACAGCAGCGTGACGATCGGCGATTTATTCCGGTGGCAAGAGCCCGATTGCCCGACGCTCGGCAGCAAATGGACTCGAGGGTGAAGAACCCGCACCAAGACCAAGAATGAAACGTCCTTTGGAAATTTGTTGCGCTGTTGCCACACAATTAGCCAGAATCGCCGGGTGCCGATTGCCGACATTGACAACCAAGGGCCCGATTTCAATCTCTGAAGTTGCAGCAGCCAGCGCACCGAGCAGGGTAAAACACTCTGGCATGTCGGGGGCATGCATCACGTCGCCAGCAAGATGATCGACTGTCCACAAAGTTTTGAAACCTGCTGCTTGTGCAGCTTGAGCAGCGTCGCGAGCAATCGGCCATATCGCAGTTCCCGGGTTGATTTGCAGATCAAAACGCATGCCAGAAGGTTAATTGGTAGAATTTGGCAAATGAATGCTCGAAGTGTGACAGCAAAACCGAGCCTTGAAGTTTTAGACGGCAATTCGGCGCAACTGACCGAGATTCTCGAAATACTCGACCGCGATGGCGGGGTTATCGTGCACAACATGTTGACCCCTGAGGTCGTGGCGCGCATGCTCGGCGAACTGCAAGCGACGACTTTGGCCACGCAAACTGGCCCAAAGACTGATCACGAGTTGGTGAACCATTTTTGGGGAGAGCAGACCAAGCGCTTCACACGACTTGCTCAGCGTTCGCAAACCTTTACAGACGAGGTTTTGGTGCATCCGATTTTGCTTGGTGTCGCCGATGCAGTGCTGAGGCCTCATTGCGCTAGTTATTGGATGAACACCGGCCAGATGATGATCGTCATGCCGAGTGGTAGCCCGCAATATCTGCATCGCGACTCAGACGACTGGCCTTCGATGAATACGCCAACAACCCCGATCTGTCAGGTCAGTTGCATGCTCGCACTTTCAGACTTCACTGCTGAAAATGGTGCGACTCGGGTCGTGCCGGGCAGTCACCGATGGTCTGATTACACGCGAGAAGCAAACGAGAGCGAAATCACCCAAGCAATCATGCCAATTGGTAGCGGCATGATTTACACGGGCAAGGTTCTGCACGGTGCCGGCGCAAACAAGACCAAAAACGAACCCAGATTCGGAATGCACATGTCATATATATATGGCTGGCTGACCCCGGAAGAAGCCGGCTGCCTAGGCGTCACCGAAGAGCGTGCAAAAACATTGAGCCCGTTGCAACAACGCTTGCTCGGCTATCGGTGCTATGACGGCTCCGATTTAAATGGCGGTCGACTTTGGACAGTCGATTACGAAGATATTCCGACTGGTCTGGGCTGGAGCTCATGAGCGACCAAGAAATCTCAGGTCTTAGCAAAAGTTTTACGCGCGAAGAATACAATTCGCCCGAAGTTTTTGGCATTGAAATGCAAAAAATTTATGGCTCAAATTGGTGCTTTGCCGGTCTTAGTGCAGAACTTGGCAAGGTTGGCGATCGACTAGTCGTGGAAATTGGAAGCGAGAGTGTTTTGATTCTGCGCAATCGTGAGAACGAACTTCGCGCTTTTTACAATGTCTGCCGACATCGGGGCTCGCAACTTTGCGACGCAAGTGGTTCTGGCTTCGGTGCTGCGATTACGTGTCCTTATCATGCATGGAGTTATTCGCTCGACGGCGCGCTCGTCGCCACGCCATTGCATGAAAAAGATGCAATAGACAGATCAACATTGGGTTTGAAACCAGTCAAAGTTGACGAGTGGCAAGGTGCAATTTTCGTGTCGCTTGATTCAAATGCGCCACCGCTCTTGACGTGGCTTGACGAGCATTATTCGCGACCGCGCGACCTCGAGCGTTTTGACCTCGCTTCACTTAAAAATGCCCGAACCACCGTCGATGAAGTGGCGGCCAACTGGAAGGTGCTGGCCGAAAATTACAGCGAGTGTTTGCACTGCGGTGTAGTGCACCCTGAACTCGTTGACCTCGTGCCCGTTTACAAAACCGGCAAAACGATCGAAGACAATCGAGATGATTGGGGTGCGAGCCTCGCGCCCGGCGCGACCGGCCTCTCACATCGACCAAACGACGAGCTTCCCTTGTTGCCCAGCATGGACGATCTCGTCGACTTATCGGTTTACGGTGCTTATGTCTACCCAAACATGTTGATCGACATTTCGCCGACGGTTGCGGTGCTGACGCGATACGTGCCACGATCGGCGACCCACACGACAGTTTTCACCTATTACTTGTTTCCTGAAGAGGTCGTTAATGACCCTAAATATGACCTCGAGCCAACGATTAGTTTCAGCGATTTGGTCAATCAACAAGATATTTCGGTGTGCGAAAGGGTGCAAAGAGGCGTGGCGTCACGATCTTTCACCATCGCCTTTCACACCAAAATGGAGCGCTATTGCAAACACCTGGTTCGTCGCTATCGCGCCGAGATCAGTTGAAGCTGCCCGCTGCGAAAACTTCTGACGTTTTCTCGGTCATCTGCTCGATGACTTTGCCTAGTTGAGAAAGATTTTCCAAAAACACGTCGCCGTGTCCGCGCGAGTGAGCCACAGACATAGTTAGCGACTCGCTCTTGCCCCAGGGCGCCAAAAACACGCCCCCGTTGAATTGCATCAAATAATGCAGATGCATCGCACCTGTGCTGACCTCGAGAAAATCGCGATAGTTCACCGCAGGTTTGTCGCTGAAAACAACCGACACTTTGAAACCAAACTGATAACCGTGGACACCTTGGCCGTAACTTGGCAAAATTTCCAGGGCATTTTGCAAAATATAGGTACCGACATCGTTTGCTCGTTGATATGCGTCGTCGGTCAAAACTTCGGTGAGCACTGCACGTGAGGCGGCCATCGTCAACGGGTTTCCATTGAACGTTCCAACTTGGTTGTAGCGACCATCTGTGATCGCCCCCATCACCTCTTCTGTTCCGCCGATTGCACCACAGGGCAAACCACCACCCAATGCTTTGGCCAAGCAAATTATGTCGGGAATGACGCCGTACATAGCAGTGGCACCACCACGGTGAATTACCAGCCCTGTCTTGACCTCATCGAATGCCAAAAGTGCACCGTGTTTGTGCACCAAATTCTTAACGGCAGCCAAATAACCAGGTTGAGGCACGATTATGCCAGCTCCCATCAAAATTGGTTCGAAGATCATGCCAGCGATCTGATCTTTGTGTTCGTCAAACACCCGACTGAGCGCATCTAAATCATTAAACGGAACAATGCGAACACAATCGGCAATCGCCTGAGGTATGCCAGCCCCTGGTGTGCGCCAAGGTTTATCAGCCGGCCCTAATTCTTGGGCAGATCTGAATATCGATATCGCAACAGCATCATGGTGCCCGTTATAAGAACCTTCGACTTTTATTATCAGGTCGCGCCCGGTTATCGCGCGCATCAAATGCACGGCGTCCATTGTTGCTTCTGTGCCTGAATTGCAAAATCGCCATTGGGGCAAACCGAAGCGTCGCGCCAATTCTTCGGCCACAACTATCGAGTCGGGTGTCGGCTGGGCAAAGTGCGTGCCTTGGGTAACGCGCTTTTGCACCGCTGCAACAACCGCAGGGTTCGCATGACCCACGATATTTGC
The DNA here is from genome assembly GCA_964407365.1 of uncultured Ferrithrix sp. Taxonomy (GTDB): domain Bacteria; phylum Actinomycetota; class Acidimicrobiia; order Acidimicrobiales; family Ilumatobacteraceae; genus BACL27. The sequence goes on along the minus strand of CAYOVI010000046.1, from coordinate 5,190 downwards.
GCCGTAGCCCGCATGAAAGTCGATGTAGCGATTGTCGTCTAAGTCATAGACATAGGCGCCGTCTCCGTGACTAACCCAGACCGGAGTGGGCCGTGAACTCGCCCAACTCGATGTGACCCCGCCCGGAATTGACTTGATCGCCTTTTGATGCATTGCCACCGACTTGGGCACACGGCCCAAGAAAATTTGCTCTTCTGACTCAATGATTTGGTCGAGCGAAGTCACAGAACTAAGTTTACGCTATGGCTGATCAACAATTTAGACCGATGGGTCGCCGTGATTTTCTGCGAAATCTGGCGATCACTTCAGGCGCAATCACAATTGGCGGATCTTTGCTGGCCGCATGCGCAAGCTCGTCAAAAACATCTTCGGACGCACTGACAATTGGCACACCGCAAAATCCAGTTAAGTTGCCGGTTACGACCGAGCCGATTGCCGACGGTCTGCCAAATGAATCAGGGACTCTCGAAATTTTGAATTGGGCCGACTATCAAAATCCAGAGTCAATCGCAATTTTTGAAGAAAAGTTTGGTTGCAAAGTGGTTACAAGCATCTATGACACCGAAGAAGCGGCAATCGCCAAACTACGCAACGGAACTTTCAAACCCGACCTCATTCTTGGCATGACCGACACCGGACTTGCAAAGTTGATTGCTGCCGACATCCTTCAGCCACTCAACAAGAGCTACATACCGAATTTTGCAAACGTAATTAGTGGCCTCAAAAATCCGTATTACGACCTTGAGGCGCAATACACCGTGCCATATTTTATTTACGGCAATGGCATCGGCTATCGCACCGATCGCATAGACAAAAACGCGTTTGCCGGCAATGGCTACGACACACTGTGGGACCCACAGTTCAGCGGCAAACTCGCCGTACTCGATTCATATCGCGACACTTTGGCGATGGCAATGTTTCGCGTCGGAAATTTTGACGCCAACACCACGGATGCAGGTGCAATCACCAAGGCTGGCGACGACTTGGTTGCGTTGCGCGAGGCAACAAACCCGAAGGTCGACATCTTGGGTTATCAAGAACTGCCTGCAGGCAACCGCGATATCAACTTCACTTGGTCGGGCGATTTGTTCACCGCCTTGCAATATTTGCCAGAGGGCGTCAAGCCAGATGTGCTCGGGTTTTGGTATCCAGAAAAAACGATCACCAAAAATGACTTCATGTGCATCACCAAAAACGCCAAGGCACCCGTGCTGGCACATCAGTTGATCAATTTTTTAAGCGACACAGACAATGCCCTGCTCAACCGCGAATATGTCGGCTACCAACCAGCACTCGAGACGATCACTGTTGATCTTTTGATTTCAAGCGGAACGATCCCCGAGTCACTCGTTGACGCCTTGGTCACCCCAGAAAAATACGATGCGGGTATCGCCCAAGTTTCACTTGAGCCGACGGCAGATGCTTTGTGGCTCGAACAATGGACTCGGTTCACAGCTGGCTAACTTAAAAAAATCTCCTCGCCTCTGGGCAGGATTTGCGATTCCAGGCACCATATGGCTAATTGGCCTTTTCGCCATTCCGTTTTATGCGGTTGCTTGTGTCGCCTTTGGCACGATCGACCCCGTGTTTCGTGACGCAGTGCCCCAATGGAGCCCGCTCTCGTGGGACTTCACCCAAGCCCGACAAGTTTTAACCAGTCTGGCCACGGGCCCATTGCGAGGTGTGGGGCTTCGCACACTGGTTTATGTATTTTGTGCGATGACGATTTGTTTTTTGATCGGTTTTCCAATTGCCTACTTTTTGGCACGGCACGCAGGCAAACGAAAAATGCTGTTGCTCGTGCTGATAATCGTGCCATTTTGGGTCAACTATTTGATGCGCATGCTGGCATGGGTCAACCTGCTGAGCGTCGATGGCCTGTTCACGCGTTTTATGGGCAACTTCGGGGTCAACTACAACTGGCTAGACGGTTCCCCAATCACCGTGATTCTCGGTTTGGTTTATGGATACATTCCATTTTTGATTTTGCCCTTGTTTGCCACGTTAGATCGGCTCGACTGGCGGCTAGTCGATGCCGCACGAGACCTCGGCGCAAACTCTCGACAGGCATTTTTTTTGATCACCTTGCCGATGTCTAAAGCCGGTCTTGTGGCCGCCGGGGTGTTGATCGCACTTCCGATGTTTGGCGATTATTACACCAACGACCTGCTATCCAGGTCGCCGAGCACCGAAATGATCGGCAACCAAATTGACTTCTTTCTAAATGCCAGCACCCAACCGCAAAATGGGGCGCTACTCGTGCTTGCATTGTCGATTTTTCTTTTGTTCTTGATGTCATTTTATTTGCGCAGCACGCGCCAACAATCTCGACAAGTGATCAGATAACTGTGGCGATGTCAGCAGTGCCGCGCAAAAAATCTCCGTTAGCCATCGTCATCTGGGGCTACATCGTCTGGAGCCTTTTGCCGGTGATAATTGCCGTCATATTTTCGTTCAATGACGGTCGAAGTCGAACGGTTTGGCAAGGCTTTTCGATTCGGTGGTGGTTGACAGACCCAAATTTGTCGGTCTTTCAAAACCCCGAAATGCGAAGCGCGATCATAAATTCACTCGTCTTGGCTGTTGCAACTTTGCTGGTCGTTACACCACTTGGCATCGCGCTGGCAATTGGCGCACAACGCATTGGTGGACGAAGCGCGAATTTTGTTCAGGGCATGACCTCGGCCCCTTTGATCACCCCAGAGATTGTTGTGGGTGCGGCATTGCTCATCACATTTACTCGACTTCTTACTGGCATTCCGCTTGGCTTTGTTGCGCAGTTGCTGGGCAATGTCACATTTTCGTTGGCAAGCGTCGTGGTGATCGTGCGTGCTCGTTTGGTCTCGATCGGTGCATCATTTGAAGAAGCGGCTCGTGACTTGGGTGCCACACGCTGGCAAGCATTGCGATTCGTTCTGTTGCCGATGCTTTGGCCATCGGTGATGGCCAGTCTCGTTGTGGTCTTTGCAACCGTTATCGATGATTTTGTGATCACCAGTTTTCTATCTGCTGGGGTAAGTTCAGAAACGGTGCCGTTGCGAATTTATTCATCGGTGCGCGGTGGTGCCACACCGGCGTTGAACGCACTGGCGACGCTGCTCGTGCTCATCTCATTTACCGCCCTGATTCTCGGGCTGTTTGCACTGTCAACTTGGCGCAAAAGACATGGTGAACGTGGAGGTTTGCGTCTGGCGCTTGCCGACGTAACCCAAATGGAAAACTAGATCAGCCAGACAACGGCAACACGCGCACAGCGTCGGGCAGCACGTCGAAGTTGACTTCTTGACCATCACGAAGACCGACCGATGTTTCGTCATTGGGCACCTCGGCATTGATCGTTGCCGTGCCCAGTTTGAGCGCCACACGCAAACTTGAACCAGCAAAAGTCACGCGCTCGATTTGCGCCCGATGAGAACCCGAGCCGATGCGCACGCGCTCGGGGCGAATCATCAGCATGCCCTTGCCAAGTGGCGACTCGTTTGGGGCGACGAATTTTAGGCCCGCCATTTCAACGACACCTTGCGATGTAACTTCACAGGCAATTAGATTTGCCGCACCCACAAATTGGGCCACCTCGACTGAGTTCGGGGCCTCGTAAAGTTCTCTTGGTGCACCGACCTGAATCAAGCGACCATTGCGCATGACACCAATCCGATCACTCATTGTGAACGCCTCGTGTTGATCGTGAGTCACGTAAATGAAAGTTATGCCAATCTGACGTTGCAAAGTCGCAAGTTCTACCTGCAAACGAGCACGCAATTGGGCATCGAGTGCCCCAAGAGGCTCGTCGAGCAACAACACGCTCGGCTCGAGTATCAGCGCCCGAGCAAGTGCAACACGCTGCTGTTCGCCACCCGAGAGTTGATGCACGCGGCGCTCGCCAAAACTGGCTAATTGCACGAGTTCGAGCGCCTCACCGACACGCTGATCTTCTGGCTTTGAACTCTTGGTGAATTTGTTTTCGAAACGCAAACCAAACTTGACGTTGTCTCTCACGTTTAGGTGCGGAAACAACGAATAATTCTGAAACACCGTGTTGAGCGGACGTTCTTCTGGTTCGTCATTGGTCACGTCGCGGTTGTCAATGAACACGCTGCCACTATCTGGCTGTTCAAAACCCCCGATCATGCGTAACGTAGTTGTCTTGCCACAACCCGACGGCCCAAGCATCGAGAAAAACTCGCCCGCCTGAATTGCTAAAGAGACGTCGTTGACGACGACTCGGTCGCCATAAGACTTGAATAAATTTTTTAGGGTTACAGCGCCGTCTAAGTCAATGGAAGACATATTTGATTTCCAAAAATATTAGGCACGCATAGTTTCGATATTGCCATCTACAGGCAGAACCTGACCGGTAATGAATCTGGCCGCCGGCGAGCTTAGAAAAACGACGGAGGCTGCAATATCTGTGGCGTCGATGAAAGTTTTCATAGAAACCTGGTTTTCATAACCCGTGCGAATGCTCTGAGGGCTGACGCCGGTTGCGGCGGCTTCGCGCTCGATCACGCCATCCATTCGCGGCCCACTCACTGAGCCGGGGCAAATTGCATTTACACGAACTCCGTCTGCACCGAGTTCCATCGCCCAAGATTTCGTCAAGCCGATGATCCCCCACTTGGCGGCCACATATGGTGAGCGCAACGGATAACCAAAAATGCCGGCGCTTGTTGAAATGTTGATGATCGAGCCCCGAGTTTTTAGCAACATCGGCACAGCCGCCTTGGCGCAGCGAAACGTGCCGCCAAGATTTATGCGCACGCACTCGTCATATGCATCGGCATCCATTTCGTCGACTCGCGCAGTAGGCCCCGGCACGCCGACATTATTGACCAATACATCTAGACCACCAAGGTCGCGTTGAATCGCAACGAACATTGCGTCAACGTCGCTCGACTTTGAAACATCACAAAGATAATTTGGCTTGGTGCCAGCATTTGTGTCGCAGACGACAACGCGAGCACCCGCCTTTGACATGGCTTCGGCGATGGCTTTGCCAATGCCAGAACCACCACCGGTTACCAGGGCACGCAACCCTGACAATGAAAAGTCTTGGGTGTTCGCGCTAGTTGCCACTCACTAAAAGTTAGTCTCACAAAGAAACTACGCCGAAATTAAAAGTGGAGCTAAGGGGATTCGAACCCCTGGCCTCTTCCATGCCATGGAAGCGCTCTACCAACTGAGCTATAGCCC
>CAYOVI010000045.1:0-12037 GCA_964407365.1 uncultured Ferrithrix sp. | reverse complement strand
GACCGACGCAGTCTTGGCAGACCAAAAAGAGACATCTGCACTCTAAATTTGCACAGTCAAAAAATTGATTTGTGCTCGATTCGCAATAGTCACATTTACCAAGCACTTTGGTGTGGTCACTGAAATCGATTTTCAATCGCTTGTCAAATACATATAGAGAACCTTCCCACAGTGAGTCGTCGCCAAATTCTTCGCCGTAGCGCACGATGCCACCGTCGATTTGATAAACCTCTTTGAAACCTCGATTCTTCATCAGTAGTGACAGAACCTCACATCGAATACCGCCCGTGCAGTAGGTGACGATCGGTTTTTCTTTGAGGTGGTCATACTTTCCGCTTTCAAGTTCGCCAACAAAGTCAGGCGTTGTCTCGACATCGGCAACGACTGCATTTTTAAATCTGCCAATTCTGGCTTCGTGTGCACTGCGACCATCGAAGAAAACAACGTCATCCCCGCGTTCTGCGACGAGACCGTCGACCTCGCTCGGTTTGAGATGAATACCGCCGCCAACGATGCCATTTTCATCGACAACAATTTCTTCTGGCTTGCCAAAAGTCACGATTTCCTCCCGCACTCGAATTTCAAGCCGTGGAAATTCGTCGCCGTTGCCTTCTGACCACTTGAAGTCAATGTGCTTGAACGGTGCAAACTCTCTTGTCTTGCGCACATATTTTTTGACGTTCGACATCTGTCCGCCAACCGTGCCGTTTATGCCGTGTTTCGAAATGATGATTCGACCGTTGAGATCGAAACGCTCGCAGAGTGCACGCTGCCAGAGTCGAATCGCCTCAGGGTCGGCAATCGGTGCGAACTTGTAGAAGAGCAATATTTTCGTCGGTTCTATGCTTGCAATTTTACGAGCGAATTTACGCAGAACTAACGGCGTAGCCTTATTGGCAATGGAAATCATGCAGTCGCAGAAATTGGCCAATGTCTTGTATGACATTCGTGGGCCGGTGCTTGACGAAGCAAAGCGACTTGAATCGCAGGGTCACCGCATAATCAAACTAAATATCGGCAACCCACAGCCATTTGGTTTTGAGACCCCGCCCGAAATATTGGTTGAGGTTGTGCGCAATTTACCGACCTCGCAGGGATATTCAGATTCGCAGGGTATTTTGTCGGCGCGAACAGCGGTTGTCCAAAATTATCAATCGCGTGGCATTGACGTAACCGACGTTGATGATGTTTGGCTTGGCAATGGTGTCAGCGAACTGATTCAAATTGCTCTAAATGCATTGCTCGACGAAGGTGATGAGGTTTTGATTCCCGCGCCCGATTATCCGTTGTGGACGGCGGCCACGAGTCTTTCTGGTGGCACGCCCGTTCATTATCTGTGCGACGAAACCAATGGTTGGATGCCGATGATCGAAGATATGCGAGCCAAAATCACCGATCGCACAAAAGCCATAGTTGTAATCAACCCGAACAACCCAACTGGCGCCGTCTATAGCACCGAGATTTTGCGCGAGATCGCCGATCTTGCCGCAGAGCGTGGTTTGATCGTGATGGCAGATGAAATTTACGACAAAATTCTTTACGACGACGCCGAGCACACGACGTTTGCGGCGATTGCTCCCGATGTTTTTACGCTCACTTTTAATGGTTTGTCAAAGGCATATCGTCTCGCTGGTTTTCGGGCCGCTTGGATGTTGATGACTGGGCCGCGTGAGCATGCCACAAGCTATATAGAAGGCATCACGATGTTGACGAACATGAGATTGTGTGCGAATGTTCCCGCACAACACGCCATTCAAACTGCATTGGGTGGTCGCCAAAGTATTCGTGACTTGGTTTTGCCTGGCGGTCGATTGCTTGAGCAACGCGATGCCGCCATCAAAGCGCTTGAAAAAATAAAAGGCGTCTCGTGTGTCAAACCAAAGGGTGCACTTTATGTGTTTCCGAAACTTGACCCGAGTGTTTACCCGATTTCTGACGATAGAAAATTTGTTCTCGACTTCTTGCGCGCCGAGCACGTGCTGGTCGTTCAGGGCACCGGGTTTAATTGGCCGACAACAGATCATCTGCGCATTGTTACTCTGCCTTATGCAAAAGATTTGACCGAAGCAATAGGTCGACTCGGCAATTTCTTGGCGAACTACGACCCGGTCAAAGAATAACTATCTGGCGTAAGTTACGCCGCCATCGACGATGATCGTCGAACCGACGACATAGTCACCAGCGCGAGACGCCAAATAAATTGCCGCACCAGCCATGTCTTCAGGTGTGCCAATGCGTTTTGCTGGTATCTGCGAGGCGACCATCTCGCCGTGATCGCGGGCAATTTTGTTCATTTCTGATGCAAAGGCGCCGGGCGCAATTGCTGTCACGACGATTTTGTCTTCGATCAGACGCAAAGCCATTCGCTTGGTCATATGTATGAGACCGGCTTTGCTAGCTGCATATGGATATGTTTCCATCTCGTTGATTGAAATGCCATCGATTGATGCGATGTTGATGACTTTGGCCAAATGTTTGTTTGACGCGGCCGCAGCTCTCAATTGCGGTGCGAGAGCCTGAGTTAAAAAAAACGGTGTCTTCATGTTGAGGTCGACTGTTTTGTCCCAACCAGATTCTGGAAACGAATCGAATTCTGCCATCCACGCAGCACCCGCGTTATTGACCAAAATGTCGATTGCAGGCTCGCGTCTTGCGATTTCGGCGGCAAATGTCGTTATTCCTGCTTGCGTTGACAAGTCACCCGGAATCGAAATGCATTCTCCGAATTGAGAGAGTTCTTTGGCTGCGGCGTCACATTGTGCTGCTTTACGTGCGGTGATGTAGACGCGTGAACAACCATGTTCCAAGAATCCCTGAACGATCATTGCCCCGATGCCACGCGAGCCACCGGTGACAATTGCGACACGTCGGTCAAGCGAGAAGAGATTTCTCATCGCAGTAATAATAGACAGCACTTCAATTTTAATTTGCATCGTGACTTCATGACTGATCAGCCCGTAGGAGTAGCGTGGGGTCATGGCAGCGCCACAAATGCACTCAGGTATCACCACGGATGATTCGATGAACTTGGCGATGTCGCCCGGAGCCGTGCCACTTTATGAAGCCGTTATCGCCTTTATAAAAAACGAGATCGACCCGGTCACCGACGAATTCTTCAAGCTCGGCCAAGGTCGACCAGATCGTTGGCAATATGGCAAAGGTCAACTTGAATTGCTCGAATCGATCAAGTCAAAAGCAAAAGCCAACGGGTTGTGGAATTTCTTTTTGCCGAACTCTGAAACCGGTCAGGGTTTGTCAAATCTTGACTATGCATATATCGCCGCCGAACTCGGAAAGAACCCGATTGCATCCGAGTGTTTGAATTGCAGCGCCCCAGATACCGGCAACATGGAGGTTCTTGAGCGTGTCGGTACGCCGGAACAAAAGAAAAAATGGCTCGAGCCATTGCTCAACGGCGAGATCAGGTCGGCTTATGCGATGACAGAACCCGATGTTGCCTCGAGTGATCCAAAAAATTTGGAGTGTCGAGCAGTTCTAGATGGCGATGAGTGGCTTATCAATGGGGAGAAGTTTTATATTTCAGGTGCTGGTGACCCGCGATGCAAAATTTTGATTTGCATGCTGTTGACCAGTCCAGACGGTCCACCTCACGGCAGACACTCACAGATTCTTGTGCCGATGGACACCCCCGGAGTTGAAATTGTCGGCGCAATGCACGTTTTTGGTGAAGATGATGCGCCCCATGGGCACATGCATTTGCGTTTCACCGATGTGCGTGTGCCGAAGTCGAACATGTTGCTTGGCGAAGGTCGTGGTTTTGAAATCTCTCAAGTGCGCTTGGGTCCTGGGCGCATCCATCACTGCATGCGTTCTATAGGTGCTGCCGAGCGGGCACTTGAATTGATGGTTCTTCGCGGACTCAATCGCGAGGCATTCGGCAAACCCATCGCGCGTCTTGGGAAAAATACTGAAGTCATCGGCAAGGCGCGAATTGAAATTGAAGCGATGCGTCTAATGGTCTTGCGTGCGGCTCGCGCGATGGACACGATGGGTAACGCCGAGGCAAGAGTTTGGGTGAGTGCGGTAAAAGCGATGGTTCCAGAGCGGGTTTGCAAGATCATTGACGATGCGATGCAGGTGTTCGGTGCCACCGGCATCTCGCAGTGGACACCACTTGCGCGAATGTATGCGGGTCAACGCACTTTGCGTCTTGCCGACGGTCCAGACGAAGTGCACTGGCATGTGGTCGGGCGTGCCGAACTTGCCCGACACGAAGGAAGCGCCTTAGGCTTCGGAGAAAATTCGGCAAAACCAAAAGGGGGCAAATAATGGATCCTGCAGTAAGCACATTTGGTCTCGAACCGATGTCAAACACCGTCTCTGGTCCGAAGGTGGCCCTGACACTTGCTCAATATGTTTCGCCCCTTGGCAACCGAGCGTTTATCATCACCGACGCCGGGGTCAATGCCGCCGGCGTGGTCAAACCGATCGCCGATGCTTTGACAACCGCAGGCATGAAGTGGCAAGTGTTCGACCAAGTTTCGCCTAACCCGACAGACATAAACGTTGCTGCCGGCGTAGCCGCGATCAACAAATTCGGTCTTGACGGCACGGTCGTCGTGTTGATTGGTGGTGGCTCTGTCATGGACTGTGGCAAATACATTGCGCTCGCCGCACCCAACGGTGTCGACACACTCGGTCTTGCGTTTGCTCCGGATCTGGACGCCAACGATCGAATCGACTTTTCAACTCTGGCGCCCAAGGCGAGTGCGTCGAAGCCTGGCTTGCCCACGGTCGCGATTCCGACCACGTCGGGCACTGCTTCAGAGACAAATGGTGGCGGGCTAGTCACCGACACACAGACCAACCCGTCGAATCATCGCAAATTGACATTCAGCAACCCGACAGTTCGTCCGCGCACGATTTTGCTTGACCCAACTTTGACAGTAGGCATGCCCTCAAAAGGAACGGCCGCTTGCGGAATGGATGTGTTGACTCATGCGATAGAGGCGTATACGTCGGTGCAATCAAACCCATATGCCGACGGTTTGGCATTGCATGCCATTCGTCTCGTCGCAAAATATCTTCCGACTGCAGTCACCAACGGCGCAGATCTAGAAGCACGTGCCCAGATGCAACTTGCATCGCATTTGGCGGGTCGTGCTTTTTCAAGTGGACCATTGTTGGGTCTCGTGCATGCGACAGGTCACCCGATATCGGGTCAACTTCATCAGGCCCATGGTCAAACGTTGGCCACGATGTTGCCCCATGTGATGCGCTTCAATCGTGATGCCCCAGGGGTTGCCGAGCGATATGCAAATGTCGGCCAAGCACTTGGCAGCGAACTCGACCCAGAGGCGGCGATTGCGGCCGTTGAAAAACTTTCAAAGACGGTCGGAACAAATCGCAAGCTCAGCGAACTTGGCGCCACCAGCGACAACATCGCGGCACTTACGCAAGATGCCCTGCGCGACTTGATTATTTTGAATACACCGCGATATCCGACGCGCGGCGAGGTGCACGAACTCTACGCAAAAGCGCTTTAATCAACTATTTAGCGAACTAATAGTCAGGGGTTTCAGCGCAGTCCATGATTGTTTGAGCCCTGGATGCAAGTTGAGATGTTCAACTTGTTCGATCGGCGACCACTTCGTTGCCGTTGACTCTGGGTTGGCGATGTGGGCACCGGCATCGCTCATCGCATGGGCGATAACAGTGTCATAGCTCCACGGACCGTGGTTGTCTGAAAAAACATGCTTGACGATTAGTGCATCGATGTCGATGCCCATTTCTTCGTGGGCCTCGCGCAGTGCGGCGGTCACCGAATCTTCGTGCGAGTCTTTGGCGCCACCGGGCAGAGCCCAAGTGCCACCCCCGTGGGTCCATTCAGAGCGAAGTTGAAGCAGAACTTGAGGCTCTGGTGTGTCGCGACGCAGAACCAGCAAACCCGCAGCGCCGAATCTGCCCCAATGGCGAAAGCCACAATCACAGTCGACCCAACCGTCGCCGTCGCGTTGTCCCATCGTCAAATAACAGTATTACGAAACAATGTCCAAGGCGACCGAAGACTTGGGCACAACGTTGCGCACCGACCAGTCGTCTCCGGCCAAGATGCGGCTGGCCAAAATCAATGTCAGCATTATCAGACCCGTGCCGATGAAAGTAGTTGTGCGGCCGAGGTGGTCGTATGCGATACCGGAAAAACTTGCAGCCACTCCACCAGCCAAAGTTTCCATGCCGCCAAGCAAGCCTTGTGCGCCAGCTTGACGCTCGAGAGGTGCGCTGGTGCCAACGGCAACTCCAGCACCTGTGACGAAAAATCCGTCGTTGATCGAGTGAAAAAAGAAGACGACCATCATTAGAGCTGGCGTTGGCATCAAGCCATAGCCCGCCATGAACACCGCACCAAGCATCATGCCAAAACCACCAGCACGAAACGGGCCGATACGTTGCACAAATCTTCCCCCGAACGGTCCGAGAAAAATCAGTGGCAGAACAAAGACCGAAACACCGACGTTTGCCATCCATTGGGCTGCGTCAAGGTCGTCCATCATCAAGACCCAAAGCGAGTCGAACACCCCAATCATGAAGAAAAGTGCGATGCCAATCAAGATGCCCGAGGCGATTGCACGATTTTTGAGCAGATCAATTGCGAACCTTTCGGAAGGTTGCTTTTCTTTTGCCGTTTCTGGCACTGAAATTCGACTGACCATCAAAACAAAAAATGAAATCAACAAGGTAAGAAAGAAAAATGGCCCGGGAATGCCAAAAAAATGGGCGAAAACTACCGAGATGATGGGGCCTGATGCAAAACCCGCAACTTCAAACGACAAAATACGGCCCAAATTGCGACCGAAATTTTCTGGATCAGCAACGATGATAACTCGGCGCAATGCCGGAAGTGCAGTGCCGGCGCCGAGACCCATGATGGTGCGAGCGATCAAAAGAACAACGAATGTCTCGCCAAGTGCCATGCCAACACAGCCGATGATTTCTAGACCAAGCCCGATCACGATCAATTTCTTTGCCCTACCTCGGTCGGCCAAGGGGGCGATACTGACTTGTCCGAGAAACGAAGTAAAAAAACCAATTCCAACGATCAAGCCGAGTCCAGACTCGGCGATACCGAAATTGTTGCGAAAATCGTCGAGCATCGTGAACATCACACCGTAAAGGCATGATGAAGCCCCGATAGAAAACAGCAATGTCATAACGATTCGCTGTTTATTCACCCGATAAATCTAGCGTTTCAAAACCAACTCTCAGTTGCGCAAGACTGAACAGTATGAAAATTAATTCATCAAAACTAAGTGCCGCACAACATTTTGATTCTTTGATCGCAGGCAAATGGGTCGAGCACAAATCGAAAGTCGCGGTCACCAACCCCGCCGATGGCTCGATTCTCGCACAGGTATCGAGCGCCTCACCTGATGACTGTCTTTTGGCAGTTGACGCCGCACAACATGCTTTCTTTTCTTGGAAGGCAACTGCGCCTAGAGTTCGAGCCGAAATTTTGCGCAAATGTTTTGAGATCATGATCGCCGAGCAAGAGTCCCTGGCACGATTGATAACACTCGAAAACGGCAAAGTATTAAGCGATGCCCGGGCTGAAGTCGCCTATGCGGCCGAGTTTTTTCGTTGGTTCAGTGAAGAAGCCGTGAGGATCGATGGCGATTATCGTCGGGCGCCAAGTGGTGCAAATTGGTTGATGGTCTCGCGGCAACCGGTTGGTGTTGCATTGCTGGCAACACCGTGGAATTTTCCGGCAGCCATGGCGACTCGAAAAATCGGGCCAGCATTGGCAGCAGGCTGCACTGTTGTTTTGAAACCCGCAAGCGAGACACCACTGACAGCACTGGCTATCGCCGAGATTATGCAACGTGCGGGTGCGCCTGACGGTGTGATAAATGTCGTCGTGCCGAGTCCTTCTGGGCCTGCCGTGAGTGCAATGTTGCAGTCAAACAAAGTGCGCAAATTGTCCTTCACCGGCTCGACACCCGTGGGTTCGATGTTGCTGGCCCAAGCTGCACAGAACGTGATCAATTGCACGATGGAACTTGGGGGCAACGCCCCATTTGTCGTTTTTGAAGATGCCGATCTTAAAGCCGCAATAGATGGCGCAATGTTGGCAAAAATGCGCAATGGCGGTGCGGCCTGCACGGCCGCCAATCGATTTTTTGTGCACGAAAAGATTTATGACGCTTTTGCCGATGCTTTGACCTCGCGAATGAGTGCCCTCGTTTTAGGGGACGGTCTGGATGCCAAGACGACAGTTGGCCCACTTGTCTCAAAATCTCAACAGCAACAGGTCGCAAAACTAGTGGATGAGGCAAAAAATTTCGGAGCCACAGTTGCATGTGGTGGTTTCGCATCGTCAGACACTTCGTTTGGTTATCAACCAACGGTTCTCACCGGGGTTTCGTTTGATGCGCCTATTTTGCGCACCGAAATTTTTGGACCAGTCGCACCGTTGGTCAGATTCACCGATAGAGACGATATTTTGTCGCATGCCAACAATGTCGAGCACGGGCTCGTGTCATATGTATATACGAGTGATGTCGGTCGCGGAATGCGTTTCGCAGAAGCCCTCGAATCTGGAATGGTCGGCTTGAATCGCGGATTGGTTTCTGACCCAGCCGCACCCTTTGGCGGCGTCAAGCAATCGGGTCTCGGTCGAGAAGGCGCACACGACGGACTTCTGGCATTTCTTGAAACCAAATACGTTGCAGGAAACTGGTAGTAATCAGGTTGTTTTTCGGGCAATTGTCACAGCCCACCAGATGAATAAAAATTGAAACGGCAGCCGTCCGTAGGCGATTAATTGTTGAGAGAACTCACGGTTGCGCCAGTCGTATGCCATGTAAAGATTGCCGGGGTAGACGGCGATAAATAGGACCACAGCACCCCAGGCCGCACGTTTGCGGGTGCCCGAATTGACCAACCCGATGGCGATCGCTAGTTCAGCCAGACCACTTACGTAGGTATAGAGGTTTGCTTCTCCAGGCAGCCATTCGGGAATTAGTTCGTTGAACGGTGACGGCGTCAAAAAGTGGGCGATCCCGGCGACACCGAGAAATGTGGCGAGCACCAATGCCGAGGTCGATCTCAAATTTTTGTCCATGGTCACATGATGCCACGAAATCTTGGTTCTATCTGAGACAATATTGATACCTAAAAAAATTTTGGAGCAAAATTTGGGCGAAATCATCGACACGCGTACAAATTGGTTGGACACCAATCAACTTGAACAGGTTCGTGGTCAAGTGCCGCTCGTATATGTCGATGCAGTACCGGTAAGAGTCAACGAACTTGGCGTAGTAACACACGTCGGCATGCTTTTGCGTCAGGCCCCCGACGGTTCTATTTCGCGAACCGTGGTTTCGGGTCGAGTTCTGTTGAATGAAAGAATTCGTGAAGCGTTGCTTCGTCACCTAGAAAAAGATTTGGGTCCGATGGCTTTGCCGAAAATTCCGCCAGAGCCCGCGCCGTTCACCATCGTCGAATATTTCACCGATCCGTCCATAAGTGGTTTTCATGACCCTCGACATCATGCCGTAAGTCTGGCTTTCGTCGTGCCGGTATCTGGCGATTGTCAGCCTTCGCAACAGGCCCTCGACTTGGGTTGGTACACACCAGAACAGGCAACAAGTTCTGAAATGCGATCAGAAATGACCGGAGGCCATGATCGCCTTATTCGCCTCGCCCTTTCTTCAGTGGGTGTTTTGCCATGAATTTCGAAATTTTCAGATCGTCACAGAGACAAGCATCGTCTTTGCGCATTGCCCTAATCGGAAAAAAAATCAAAGCCTTGCAATTTCTCGAGCCAGTCGTGGTTCGGCCGAAAGCGGGCGGTGTCATTGAAGAGATCAGAACAATTGGTCGTGAAATCGAATTGATATTGGATGACGGCACAGTGATCAGAACGAAACTCAAATTTGCTGGGGCGTGGAGAGTTTTTGGATCAAATTCGGTTGCAGCAAAGAAAGTTGATGGCGCCGACGTATTGATCGAGGTGCAAGATCGAATCGCCGTGTGTATCGGTGCATCCGAAATTGAGACCTATCATGATTTTGATCCTCGCCGACATCCGCTATTGGGGCGACGTGGTCCTGATTTGACAGACCGACAATCTGATCTCGAGCTATGTGTCGATCTCATGCTTGGCTATGAAGATGCAGACGCCACGATTGCAGAGGTGCTCTTAGACCAGCGTGTGATGCGTGGAGTCGGAAACGTTTTTCGTTGCGAACTGTTATGGACCTGTGAAATGCACCCGTGGGCCAGAGTGAGTTCACTCAATCGCGATGAATGTCGCGAACTTGTTTCGCTTGCGGCAGAAATGTTGCAGTCACAATTTGCGACGCAAAATCGACAGCTCGCCGTTTATGGTCGGCATGGCAAAAATTGCCCACGATGTGGTGGTCAGGTGAGAGTAACGCACCATGGCGAGGCCAATCGGGTGCTTTATTGGTGCGCTGATTGCCAAACCAGACATGGTGGCACGAGCGCGAGTCGTTATGTGACCGAGCACCACACGCCACCAGGTGTTCACCCAGCAGAATTCATCTATCTTTCAGAGTTGGGTCGAACAAGAAAATCAGGTTGAGGCGATCGCGGCGATAATCTCAGTTCGAGTTGCCCGCCATGCAGGAAAGACAGCGGCGATCACTCCGATTATGAATGCTCCGATCAAGATGAAGAGCGTGTTGCCGATTGGCAAAGTGAATGCACTGAAGCCCGAGTCGTTTAAAGATACGACAATGACTATGCCGGTCAAAATGCCCAGCACTACACCCGTGACGGCACCGAACAAAGATGTGATTACGCTCTCCCAACGAACCATTGTGCGCACTTGCGAGCGCGTCATGCCGACAGCACGTAACAAGCCAATTTCGCGTCTGCGCTCAAAGACAGAGAGCAACAGAGTGATGATGATGCCAACGATGGCGATGATTACAGACAAGAAGAGCAGACCATAAATTAACGCCAAGAATTGATCTACCTGAGCTGCTTGTGAGTCAATGTATTCATCCCGGCTTTCAAGTTTTCCAATTCCAAGATCTTCACTTAGTTCAGAAATTGCGGCTCTTGCACTTTGGTCACTGACACCTTCGGCAGTTTTGATGTAAACGAAACTGTCGAAAAGCGGCGTTGCTGATCCCTCGAAAAGTTCCCGACTTAGTGCATAGTTTCCATAGGCATCGGTGTAAGTTCCTGCAACGGTCAGTTGCGTTGATCGACCGTCAATTAAAGTGACACTAATTTTTGAGCCGATCGTCAGATTTTTATCGAGTGCCTTATCGGCCTCAACCAGAATTTCATTTTTAGTCAAACCCTTTTGTGTGCCTTCGACCATTGACAGGTCGTACAGCCCATCTGCAGTTTTTGGATTAAAAACCAAAACAAAGGGTGACTCATCGCCAACTTTGGCTGCGATAAAACCGACCCCGGTGGCTTGATCAACTTCTTTCAGTCCGCTGATTTGATCGGTGACACTTGTCGGGATTCCGCCAAATCCCTGAGTATTGACGCTGAGAGCGTAGTCACCCCGAAATGAACTACCGATTGAGTCGCGAATTTCGTCTTTGATGCTCGCAGCAAGTGCGGTAAACGCAGTCACCAAGGCGACACCTATCAAGACTGGTGCGGCTGTGCGAGCTGTGCGCTTTGGGTTGCGTGCCGCATTCTGTTGAGACATGGCACCCGTTACGCCCCTAAAGGCTGCGATTGGCTTGCCCAAAAGACGGGCGACTGGTCGCGAAAGCACTGGGCCGATGACGAGTATTCCCGCAAATACGCCCAGCACACCTAGTCCTAAAACGGCCACATCGGCACCCCGCATCGAAGCCACCAAAGCACCAGTGCCGACCAAAATTAAGACCACGCCGATCGTCACCCTGCGAGTGAGTTTTTGTACCGTGTCGAGTGCGGTATCACGCATCGCCGCAACTGGCGGCACGCGACCTGAGCGAAGTGCCGGCAAAATCGCCGACAGAACCGTGATCACAGTGCCGATCATCACGGTTTGAGTGATCGCATCAGTTGAAATCGTCAGACCCTTGGTCGGAATCTGGAG
>CAYOVI010000044.1:163-12417 GCA_964407365.1 uncultured Ferrithrix sp. | reverse complement strand
GAGTCGGTTACCAACTTGAGGTTTTCTTTTGCGCACAGGTCGATCAGTTTCAGCGACGAGTCGTGCACCGCACGGCGCGCCATTGAATAACGCTCCGCAGTTTCGGCATCGTCAAATGCGACGTATTGATTGTTCGCGTTACGAGCAAGCAAAACACCGGCTTCTTCGAAGCACTCACGAATCGCAGCCACCCAATAAGCGAGACCGCCGTTTGGAATTTGCAGAATTGCGCTCGCTTGTTGGTCGCTCAAATTGTCGCAGAACGGCTCGAGTGCCACAGCACCGTCGCTTGAGTCGACTCGTCCGCCAGGAAACACATACATTCCGCCGGCAAACGCGGCGCTATGACTGCGTTGCAACATAAAAACTTCAAGGTCGTCTTCGACGTCTCTGATCAACATCACGGTTGCCGCAGGCCGAAGTGCGCTCTTGTCTTCATTCATGCTTTGATTGCTTGAAGCTGACTTTGCCACGACATGATCGTAGGACCGTGCAGAACTGCAAATCGCATCGAAAAGTCTTGAAAATCACCTGAAGTTCGGCGATAGTTTGAAAGCAATGAATCGCGTGTCGGTCGACACTGCGGGACGTCCACCTTCGGTGGATGCACTCGCACGAGAGCTCTCGCTGCGCCATTTGCTGCCTCATGCTCTGCTCGTTGATTTTGCTCGTCGTGCGATTGCCAGTTCGGCGGCAAAAAATCACCTTTCAGCAGTCGAACAAGCCGATCAACTTGCAGGTGAGTTTTCTCAAAGTTTGTTGCGCGAAGTTATAAATGCAACCGGGGTTTTGTTGCATACAAATCTTGGTCGAGCACCCATGGCCATGAAAATTTCAAATCGCGCTTCAAATCTTGAGCTAGATATGTCGACTGGCGAACGAGGGTCACGTCAGGCAACAGTCGGTAAGTTGATGGCCATTTTGTGCGGTGCAGAGTCTGCAATCGTGGTCAACAACAATGCAGCAGCGGTTTTGCTCGTCGTCGCCGCATTGGCGGGCGAACGCGACGTGGCCGTTTCGCGAGGTGAGAGCGTTGAGATCGGCGGAAACTTTCGCATTCCTGAGGTCACAGAGCAGTCAGGTGCCAGACTCGTGGATGTCGGCACGACGAATCGCACGAGATTGCGCGACTATAAAAAGGCGATCGACAAGCGAAGTAACGACATTGCGCTCATTTTGAAGGTTCATCCGTCGAACTATCGAGTTTCTGGATTTGTCGAAGACACCTCGGTTCGCGAGTTGGCGACATTGCCAGTTCCGACTGCTGTTGACATTGGTTCGGGTCTCATCGATAACACCTGCCCATGGCTTGAGGCTCGTGCGCCAAGTTGGTTGGTCAACGAACCTGCAGCACGCCAAACGATTCGAGATGGAGCAGCGATAGTGATGTTTAGTGGAGACAAACTCTTTGGCGGACCTCAGTGTGGCGTGATCGCAGGTCGAGCCGATCTAATCGCGGCTTGTGCTCAACACCCTTTAGCGCGAGCGTTGAGACCGGGTGCGACGACGATTTTTGCGATGCAGAGTTTGGCGATGTCCTATCTCTCGGGCTCGGCAACCAAAGACATTGAATTTTGGCGAATGGCGACGGTTTCGGTTGCCGACCTCAAAGCCCGCGCCGAAAAAATTGTCGTCGCCACAAATTGTGGTGAGGTTTGTCTGGTTGATTCACTGCCGGGTGCGGGCTCGGCACCTGGGGCAAAAATCGAATCGGTTGGCATAGTCGTGGCCGGGGATCATCTCAAAAAATTGAGATCGAACAAGATGCCGATAATCGCCCGTATCAAAGAAAACCGAACTTTTCTCGATTTGCGCACCGTTCAACCAGAAGATGACGAAATTTTGATGCAAGCATTGAGAAGTCTCGCGAGCTGAAACTCAATGACGGTCATCGCCACAGCCGGTCATGTCGACCACGGCAAGTCTTCTTTGGTTCTCGCATTAACGGGCATCGACCCAGACAGGTGGGCAGAAGAGAAGCGTCGCGGGATGACAATCGATTTGGGCTTTGCCCACACAGAGCTGCCATCGGGTCAAGCGGTGAGTTTCATCGACGTGCCAGGGCACATCAAGTTTTTGCGAAACATGTTGGCTGGTGTCGGTGCAATCGATGGTTGCATTCTCGTAATCGATGCCAAAGAAGGTTGGATGCCCCAAACCCAAGAGCACTTTGAGATTCTCAAACTTCTTGGCATCAATCGGGGAATAGTCGCTTTGACAAAAGTCGATTTAATCGAAAAAGAACTTGAGCAAGCTCGTCGCAAAGAAATATCTGCGAAACTCAACGGTTCTTTTTTGGAAACAGTGCCAGTGATTGGAGTTTCGACTGTCTCATCGAGGGGTCTCGACGAGATTCGAATTGCCCTGGATGAGCTGTTGAGCAATTCGCAAAGTTCATTTGCCCCAAGAGATAGAGGTCGGCCAAGACTGTGGGTTGACCGTTCGTTTTCTGCCCGAGGTGCTGGCACTGTGGTCACCGGCACTTTGATCGACGGGTCGGTGAAACTTGGCGACGATTTGGTGATAGTGAGAACCAAAAAAACCGCTCGAGTTCGTGAAATTCAACAACATGATTTATCAGTCAACGAACTAAAGCCCGGACATCGATGTGCTCTCAATTTGTTGGGCGTGAGTCACGACGAAATTTTTCGAGGTGATGTCTTGGTTAAATCAGGGCAATGGCTTTCAAGCAAGATATTCGACGCTTCGCTGACCATTGTTCCCAATATCGAACATCGAGTCACGCGACGTGGAAGCTATTCGATCTATATCGGTTCTGGTGAATTTTCTGCCAAGATTCGACTAATTGGCGCACGGCAGATGACCGCCGACGAAAAGGGATTGGTGCGCATTGCTTTGCAAACCGAGATTCCGATATTGCCTGGTGACCACTACGTTTTGCGAGAGTCTGGGCGACAGCAAACCATTGGTGGTGGCGAGGTGCTCGACATCGACCCAGTTATGCGCCTGTCAAAAGCGAGGCCCGATCGCTCGATAGATCGGGTGATTGGCGAGCGCAAGTGGATAACCACAAAAGATCTAGAACTTCTGACCGGCGAAACCAGAAAGGCAATTATCGGCAATTGGCTGACAACACCCGAACTCTTGGATGCGAAACGAAAAGAGTTGGCAATCAAGATCGCCAAGAACGGCGAGTCGTTGGAGGTTTCTCGACTCAAGGATTATGAACAGGCAGTCTTGACGTCGCTACCTGATGTTGTTGTTGAAATGGGTCGTGCACGTCTCAAGGGGGCGCTGTCGATCACCGAGCATCCGTATGTTGGTCTATTTGCCAAGTCAGGAGTGACACCTCCAGACACAAAGTCGCTCGACCGAAACATCGTGCGACAAATCGTGCAAACGGGATTATTTGTCGATATTGATGGCACCGTGTTTCATATCAGTGCGCTAGAGACTGCAAGGCAAATTGTTTTAAAAATTTTGCAGTCGAGTCCTCAGGGTTTCACAGTCTCGCAGTTTCGCGAAAGTTTGGGAATCACGCGCAAACACGCTGTGCCCTTGCTTGAGGCTTTAGATCGTCGAGCAATCACAAAACGATTCGGAGACCTACGAGTTGGTGGTGCCCGATTATCGGGTTAGGCGCTATTCGCTTTTTGGTTTTCGCATCTCTCGATAGTCACGTGCTGCACCTTCAAGGGGCTCGACCTCAAGAGTCACACCATCGATAGCGACGACTCGCAATTCTTGCCCATCTTGAATTGGCGTCGCCCTATTGGTGCGTGCTCGCCAATTGGCGTCATGAATGCGAACAATTCCAAGGGGGTTGATCGTGCCGACAGCCATGCCGGTGCTGCCAATCATCCACTCGCGACCGATGGTGGGCGTTGCAAAGCGAGTTCGTACCATCGAGGGCATACCAACAACAAAAGCCAGGGTGATGGCGATCATGCCGCTGAAAAATGTCAGCCAAGACAATTTAATTTGACCCCCATCAGAACTTCTGAACAAAGTCAGACTCGCAACGGTGAGCAAAACGAGCCCTGCTCCCGTGAAAAATCGCGGAATTCCGACCTGAACATCGATTGATAAAAGCAACATCGCCAAAATGATCAATGCAACGCTTGAACCGCGAATGGGTAAAGTCGCCAGGCCATGGCTACCGAGCACCACGCAAATTGCCCCAACCACACCAGCAATGCCGATGCCGGCGGTATAGAACTCAAATATCAAAAGTGCAAGGCCAACTATCAAAAGCAAGAAAGTTACAGGTGGACTAGCGGCGGTGTGCAAGAGACGCTCGAACAAGCCGAGTTTGAAAAATCGAGTAGTCGCAGCCTCGCGAATTAGTTCGTCACCTGAATCTGATTTTAAATCAACGACGGTTTGCAAAACAGTCCCCTTGACTGAAAGACCGTTCATTGCCAAGAGCATGTTGCGAAGCACGGGAACGCCTTCGTCGTCGGTTGTCAGTTTCAACGCGCCTAGATTCTTGGCCTCTTTCGAATTGAGCGTTGTGGCGCGCAGTGTTGGCGTGGCATCACCAAAACTGATCTCTCCGATTTTGGTCTTGAGGGGTTTGCCGATATTGCCGATTCGGGTTCCGTCGGCCATCGCTGAGACATCGGCTACGGCCAATAATTGTGCAGCAGTTCCATAGGCTCGGGCGGTGGTTGGTCCAACCCAAACTGCGACCGGAATCTTCGCCTCGATGATCTTATTGAAAAGGACTTCCATTCGATTCGACGAAACGACACCGCCCAAAGAATTCACTTGAAGAATCAACGCTTGTGAGGTCGAAGACTCGGCACGTTCGATCGCTTTTTCGATGCTGTGCACGACAATTTCGTCGATGAGGCCGTTGACCTCGACAACATCGACTGGAGCGAGATCATTTTTGCCGCCTTCGGCATTTGCCTGGTCGGAAAATCCGAATATTCCTGCAATCGCCGAGGCGAAAACTCCGATCAGCAAGAATTTTCGCAAGGTTGTAGCTAAGGTTGACAATCTCATCTCCAAATATTTGCGTGGCGAAGTTTACGCTAACATTTTTGCGTGCACATTTTGTTGGCAACAGATGCTCAGTGGGTTCTCGACGAAGTTCATGCGGCCCTTGGAACACCTGAAACTTCGTTTGTTGTGTGTAGCGATGGTCGAGATGTTTCGCGTGCAGTCAAGCAACGCACCCCAGATCTTGTTGTGTTAGATCTGCAATGCGGCTCGATGGGTGCGATGGCCGTAACAATGGATTTGCGCCTTGATCACAGCGATGGTCGCTTGCCGTTGGTGCCGATCTTGATTCTGTTAGATCGTGTAGCCGACGTCCATCTGGCCAAGCGCAGTGGCGCCCAAGGCTGGTTGATCAAGCCATTAGATTCGTTGCGACTTCGTCGAGCAGCAGATGCGCTAGTCGCTGGCGACAATTGGCACGAGGGCGTGCCGGCTCAAGTCTAAAAATTATTTGCGATTCGCAACGATAACTTCGGCAATTTGCAAGGCGTTGAGTGCGGCACCTTTGCGTAAATTGTCGTTCGATACGAACAGGTTCAAGCCTTTGTTGTCGTCGACAGAGTGATCTTGTCGAATTCTTCCCACAAAACTAGGGTCTTTGCCCGCGGCTATCAGAGGTGTTGGTATATCGACAACTGTCACGCCAACGGCGGTGGAAAGAATCTTTGTTGCTTGTTCTACGGTGATCGCTTTTTCAAACAGACAATTTAACGATAGAGAGTGACCCGTAAAGACGGGCACTCTCACGCATGTGCCCGAGACTTTGAGGTCTGGAATGTGCAGTATTTTTCGGGTTTCGTTGCGCAGTTTTTTCTCTTCATCGGTTTCAAGCATGCCGTCATCAACCAAAGAGCCTGCAAATGGAATGATGTTGTAAGAGATAGTTCGTGGAAACTTAACGGCAGGCTTGAATGCAATCGCCTCACCGTTATAGGTAAGGTCACTTGCATTTGTTACTCCGGTCTTGATTTGTTCATGAAGCTCGGAAACACCAGACACGCCCATTCCACTCACTGCTTGGTATGTGCTGGCAACCAAACGAACAAGGCCTGCGGCATCGTGCAACGGTTTGAGCACCGGCATGGCTGCCATAGTGGTGCAGTTTGGGTTGGCGATAATGCCGAGTTTGGCTTTGGCGATATCTTCAGGGTTTACTTCGGAAACTATTAACGGCACATCAGGGTTCATTCGCCATGCTGACGAGTTGTCGATCACGATCGTTCCGTGCTTTGCGTATTTTTCGGCAATCGCTCGAGAAGTTGTGGCGCCGGCCGAGAAAATTGCAATGTCAAGGTCGCTTGTGTCGGCAGTTGAAGCATCTTCAACCGTAATCTTTTGGCCGTTCCAGTCGATCGTCGAACCTGCTGACTTAGCAGAGGCAAAAAATCTTACGGATGTTGCAGGAAAGTTTCGCTCGACGAGCAAAGTGCGCATGACGCTGCCAACCATGCCTGTTGCGCCGACGATGCCCAATGACAGTTTTTTTGACACGCGTTTAGGATACTTGAGCCACCAGCCACCAGTGGCTTGGATTAATTCTGTTGGTGGGCACAGCGTGAACACTGTTTCCTCTTATGTCGGGCAACACCATCTCACGCTTCTTCGAGTGGAAAACTTTAACGTCATTCAAACTTGCTCCAACGTGCGCAATTACGGTGGTCGGCCTGAGTCTGTTTGCTTGCCAGCCCAGCCGCGTTGACCACCTCCAGCGGGCTAGTCGCCGACCCAAGACCGGCAACCCCCAAAGTCTGCGCACGGCAATGCCAAGTGGCACGAGCAATATGTCGCTAGGCACCCATGTTCGAAAGTTGAGCACAATCAGACCATCGGGTCGGGTAACACGAATAGCCTCACGTACAAGATTCAATGCATCATGCGGTTGGCAATGCTGCAGAGTTATATAAGAAAAAGTCAGATCAACCGTGTCGTCATCAAGGCCGAGAGTTTTGCCGTCGGCGACATGCAAGGTGTTGAGTTTTTCGATTCTTCCAAATCGTGAAACAGTTTGACGGCATCTTTCAAGAAACGCCGAATCGACGTCGGCGGCGATCACTTTTTTGCAGCGATTGGTGAAACTCGAAGTCATCCTCCCGATGCCGCTGCCGATTTCCAAGACCGTAGAGGTCTCAAAGGCGAACGAATCAAGTTGCAGCAACCGAATATAGCGATTCACCTCTTTATCGCCCGTTTCAACGAACGTCTTTAGGGTTAGATCGGCGCCAGTTTTATTGTTGAACACCCATCCTGTCTCACGCACAATGTCGTCGGCGGTCAAATCATTGTCGGCAAAATTGCCTGCCGAATTCCATGGCAGATGGTGCGCGCGTAAACTCTTGGCGCGAAGCATCTTCATACGAAAATCAATTTACTCGTATGGGTTATTTGCGCACGGGAAGTGGCGCTGAGTAGTCCTGGCCACTATCAAGATTGAATGCCGTGTGTAATGCACGCACTGCTTTTTCGAGCATAGGAGCGGCCACAACAACCGAGATTCGGATGGTGCTCGTTGAGATCATTTCGATATTGACTTTGTTGTCAGCCAAGACCCTAAACATTTTGGCGGCCACACCAGGACTCGACTTCATGCCTGCGCCGACGAGCGAAATTTTGGCGATGTTCGCGTCGTTGGTTACGCCGACGGCACCAACTTGTTTGGCAATTCTTTCGACGATCGGCTGTGCAGAGGCCACATCGGTCTTGGGCAATGTGAACGAAATGTCGGTCGTGCCTTCGGTTGAGGTGTTTTGCACGATCATGTCAACGTTGACATTTGCATTCGCGAGTGGCTCGAAAAGGGCAGCTGAGACGCCTGGCTGATCGGGCACGCCAAGCACGGTTATTTTTGCATCGCTTGCGTCGTGGACGACCCCTGAGATTATTGGTTCTTCCATATTTTTATCTCCTCTTCGCTCTTGACTTGTTACCCAGGTTCCTTGCTCCCAGGTGAAACTTGAACGCACGTGTATCGGCACGTTGTGATTGCGGGCGAACTCGACACTTCGCAATGCCAGAACCTTGCTGCCTGCACCCGCCATCTCGAGCATCTCATCGAATTCGAGGTGCGGCAATTTGCTGGCTTGGGGCACTATGCGCGGATCTGCGGTGAATACGCCCGTGACGTCGGTGTAAATTTCGCAGACATCTGCCTTCAATGCAGCTGCAAGTGCGACAGCAGTCGTGTCACTGCCACCGCGGCCGAGCGTCGTGATTTCTTTGGCAGTGCTGACACCTTGAAAGCCTGCGACAACTGCAACCTTGCCTTCGCTAATCGCCTCGCGAACTCGATCGCCTTTGATTTCGAGAATTTTCGCCCGGCCGTGCACGGTGTCGGTGATTATGCCAACTTGACTACCCGTGAAACTCATTGCTTCTACACCGAGGTCTTGCAGAGCCATGCACAAAAGAGACATGCTGATTCGCTCTCCGGTGGTCAGCAACATGTCCATCTCTCGACCAGCTGGTGCCGATGACACTTGGCGAGCAAGTTCTAGAAGATTGTCGGTGGCTTTGCCCATAGCCGACACGACAATCACCAACTGGCTTCCTTCTGATTTTGTCGATGCGATATGGCGAGCGACGTTGCGCATGCGCTCAGGGTCGGCAACCGAAGTGCCACCATATTTCTGAACTATCAAACCCACGGGCTTCAACGCTACCTCTAGGGCTGTTGGCGACCTGTAGCATTTTCACCTCATGGGCACAGATAAACGCAACCGTCAAAAAGAGAATCGTCGAGCTCGCCAAAGTGAAATTGAAAGGCAAATTCAGAGAAAAAAATTGGTTCGCCGTAGCACTCGAATCGCTTTAGTTGTCGGCGTTGTCGTCGCCATTGTTGCCGCCATAAGCCTTTGGCCGGAAAGCGACGATACGGCTACGCCAGAAACTACACAAACTTCGGTCGTTGAAACCTCTGAAACTACGGTCGCCCCAGCACCTGCCGGACCATTTGAATATGGTTCGGGCGAGTGTGCACCCACAGATGGTTCGGGTGAGCAGATTCAAAAATTTTCATCGGCTCCCAAACTTTGCATTGACCTTGCCAAAACCTATACGGCAATCGTCTCGACCAACAAAGGTGATTTGACCATAGTTCTCGATGCAACCAAAGCACCCGGAACTGTCAACAACTTCGTTACATTGGCGCGCTTCAAATATTTTGACGGCACTTCTTGCCATCGAGCGATACCAACTTTTGTCGTGCAATGCGGTGACCCAACTGCTACAGGTGGTGGTGGGCCCGGCTATGCAGTGGCAGACGAACTGCCCCAAGCCGGTGAATACAAACTTGGTTCGTTGGCGATGGCAAACTCGGGGCCGAACACCAATGGCAGCCAGTTTTTTATCATCTCAGGCGAACAAGGCATTACCCTTCCGCCGAACTATTCATTGTTTGGTCAAGTCACAACCGGACTTGATACGACACTTCCGTTGCTCGACAAAGCGGGTAACGGCGACCCTGCCTCAAACGGAATGCCACCAAATGAACAGATAAAGATACTCAAAGTGACGATCAGCGAAAGCTGAGCGAAACTAGTCGAGCATTCTTTTACGGATTGAATCAATTGTCGTCTGCGTGACGCCGATTTCTCGAAGATAATCAGTCACCGAACCATGTTTTGTTTTTAGATCGGCGATTATCGTCGCCATCGCACGTGGGTCTGACGCAGAAAATCTCGCGGGCATGTTTGTGTACGCATCTGCAAGTTCGGGCTGATTTATTCTTGCCCAAGCGATCAGACGCTTGATGCCTTCTGACGTCTTGCCATAATCGGCACTGATGATGTCCTCGTGCACGCCGAGAATCGACAAGACAAATGCCGCGAGCATCCCCGTTCTATCTTTTCCGGCCGCGCAGTGGAATACGGCAGGCAAGACCTCGCTTTGGCCCATCAGATTGAGAGCATCAGAAAACTTGGTCGAGGCATGGGTGAGCATTTCACGATATGCCCAGACCAAGAACTCAACGGTGTCTTCTATGTCTGGTGTTTTGCCATCGTTCCATGTCGAATCGATGATTGGTAAATGGTGAAATCTCACCGGAAATTGGGCGACCGGAAATGTGCCACGGGTTTGAACCTCTTTTGGGGTGCGCAAGTCGATCACGGTTTGCACACCGAGATCGACGACTTTCTGGGCATCTTGTGGGGTCAGTCGATATAACCCGTCAGCTCGAAATAGGGTGCGCCATTTTGTCGTGTGGCCATCTTTTGTCGGGTAACCGCCCAGATCGCGAAAGTTGTGGACGGCTTCGAGAGCAATCAGCCGCCGTGGGTCGTTGGTGAGAGCCGAAACTTGGTGACTTTTCACCGGCCTGAGGTTATCGCAATGCTGTGAACCCAAGGTGATTAAACGATCAAGGTTTGGCAAATTAATTCTTCGCAACTACAGTCGCACGGGTGAAATTGGTTGGCGTCATTGGCTCAGGCATCATGGGCTCGGGTATCGCAGAAGTGATCGCCAAATCAGGCATTGATGTTGTGATTCGATCTCGAAGTCAAGAAACTGCAGATGCAACCAAGAGTGCAATTGAGAACAACCTGAAAAAACAAGTTGCAAAGTCGAAGATTACCCAAGAGCAGCAAGATTTGACGATGTCGCATGTTTGTGTGACTGGAAAGCTTGAAGACCTGGCAAATTGCGACCTGATAATTGAGTCGGTGGCAGAAGATCTGGCAACTAAGAAAGAGTTGTTCGAGGCAATCGACAAAGTGGTCAAGCCCGGTTGCATCATTTCAACCAACACGAGCACTCTGCCTGTAATTGAAATGGCCAAGGTGACGAGTCGTCCCGACAAAGTTTGTGGCATTCATTTTTTTAACCCGGCAGTCTTGATGCCACTTGTCGAAGTGGTTCGACCGATTACTGCCAGTGACGAAACAATTGCCCTGGCAAATAGTTTCGTCAAATCTTTGGCCAAAGACGCCGTTCAAGTGATAGACCGTGCGGGATTCATAGTCAATGCTCTCTTGTTTCCTTATCTGAACAGCGCGATTGCAATGCTTGAGGCCGGCACAGCAACAATGGAAGATATCGATGTGGCGATGAAGGGTGGTTGTAATTTTCCGATGGGCCCGTTTGCCTTGCTCGATCTCGTCGGACTCGACACGTCTGTGTCGATACTCGAAGCATTGTTCGCCGAGTTCAAGACGGCAAATCTTGAACCGCGACCGATGCTAAGAAAATTGGTAGGTGAGGGAAAACTTGGCCGAAAGACCAAACAAGGTTTTTACTCCTACTAAATTTATTTGAAATGAATTTTGACGACGCTCCGGCAAGCCTTGCCGAGAGCGTGTGGGAGTTTCCAAAGTCTGAGGCTTGGCCACGCCACGACGTTGTGGGTAAGGGCGCCGATTTAGAACCCGAAACCTTGATTCATGCTTATCGGCACGGTTTGTTTCCTATGGTTTCGAACGAAAATGACCGAATTTCGAATGAACTGATTTGGTGGTCACCACAAAGACGTGCGGTGATTCCCCTTGATGGTCTGAAAGTGTCGCGTACGATGCGTCGCAGTGCCAAGAAGTTTGAAATTAAGGTCAACACACAATTTGAAAAAGTAATGAGAAATTGCGCAGCACCACATCGCGAAAACGGCTGGATCACCGAAGAGTTCATCTGGGCATATTCGAAACTTCATCACTTGGGTTGGGCACACAGCATCGAGGTGATTGACGAGAATGGTTTTCTTGCAGGCGGTCTTTATGGCGTACGAATAAACAAACTTTTTGCCGGTGAATCGATGTTTCATCTTGTACGCGACGCATCAAAAGTGGCGCTGATGGCTCTTGTGCAGATGATGAGGGCCTCAAATATGTCTCTGCTCGATGTGCAGTGGTTGACCCCGCATCTTGCGAGCCTTGGGGCCTTGGCAATTGGGCGAGATGAATATCTACGCCAACTTGAGCTTGCCATAACCCAATAATCTCGCGCCTAGTCTTAATCTCGTGGTGAGCGAGTCGACCAATAAAACTAAACGCGACGAGCCATGGGTAATGCGCACTTATTCTGGCCATTCGAGCGCGCGTGCATCCAATGAGTTGTATCGAACAAACCTGGCACAGGGTCAAACAGGACTGTCGATTGCATTTGATTTGCCGACACAAACTGGTTACGACCCCGACCATGTTCTTGCCCGAGGCGAAGTAGGCAAAGTTGGTGTGCCAATTGTTCATCTTGGTGACATGAAGACACTTCTAGACGGCATTCCGCCTGGCGAAATGAACACTTCAATGACTATCAATGCGACTGCAGCTTGGTTGCTGGCGCTCTATGTTGCCAATGCAAAC
>CAYOVI010000044.1:0-153 GCA_964407365.1 uncultured Ferrithrix sp. | reverse complement strand
GGATCACCGAAGAGTTCATCTGGGCATATTCGAAACTTCATCGCTTGGGTTGGGCACACAGCATCGAGGTGATTGACGAGAATGGTTTTCTTGCAGGTGGTCTTTATGGCGTACGAATAAACAAACTTTTTGCCGGTGAATCGATGTTTCATC
>CAYOVI010000043.1:0-12691 GCA_964407365.1 uncultured Ferrithrix sp. | reverse complement strand
TGAATGCCATCTGTTACGTCGCGACTGCGCGGCTTGACATTTACGGGCACACCCGACTCTCTAGATGCCATAGATCAAGAGACTAGTTGTTTGTCAGATTTAGAACCCTTGAAATAGAGCACAAGCACGGGAATCAAATACACAAAGTAAGCAATAACACGTATTCTCTCGGGATTTGCATGCCAGCCAAACAAGCCACGCATGAAGTCATAAAAAGTTCCGCCAGCAGACCAAATACCACTTTCAATGGTCCAGGCTGACTCGATCAAATATCCCGTCTCAAAGCCGAAAAGTTCGCGGAATTCATGTACGGTTTTGCCTGCAAGACCCGCCGCAAACATCAAAAGCAAAACCGCGGTGACGTTGAAGAAGGTCTTCAGGTTCACTCGGCTGCCCGCTTTGTAAACAAAAACTCCAATTGCAATTGAAAAAACCAAACCAATGAGACCACCAATGACAACCGAAGAACCAGAAGCTGTCTCGGTCTTTGCGCTCAATAGAAACAACGCCGTCTCAAGACCCTCGCGCGCAACGGCGACGAACGCAATTGCCACTAGGGTCGCTTTCGACGACGACTCAACCTTGCTGCGCAAATCGGCACTCAAGTTTTTGGCGTTGGCTCGCATCCAAAAAATCATTTGTGTCAATACGAGAGTGGCAGCAAGAGCCAGAAAGCCCTCGACTCCATACTCGACTTTGCCGTTTAGGCCGTCAACCAAGACGTAGAAAAGAATTCCAACCACAAGACAGGCAATGACTGCGACCCAGGTGCCCAGCCAAACCGACTTGCTCTCGTCACGACGATTTGTTTTTGCCAAGTAAGTGAGCAAAATTGAGATGACGAGCGAAGCCTCGAGCCCTTCACGAAGCGTGATCAAAAAACTTGAACCCATTGAGACTCCTATATGAATGAAAAATTTTGTTAGGCTAACCTAACATCTATTAGGCTAACCTAACAAATTGCCAATTGGGCAACAAAATCATTGCTTACGCCTTTTCTGAATAATTGCGGTCACAGCCTTGCCATCGGCTTTGCCTTTTGAGGCTTTCATTATCGACCCGACTAAAGCCCCAAGAGCCTTTTCTTCACCTGCGCAATATTTTTGCCAAGCGCCAGGCTCTGCGGCGATCGCAGCGTCGACCATCGCCTCAACTGCGCTCGTGTCGAGAGCTTCAAAACCACGCTTGACGGCCATTGCTGCAACGTCGCCACCACCGGCTTCAATCAAATCGCTCAACAAAGTTTTGGCTTGCGTCGATGTAACTTTCGAGTCACTCTCAAGAATTGTTAACGCAGCCAAATCTTTTGCCGGCACTTTTGGTTTCACACCTTGATCCGCAAATGCTTGCTGAACATAAATGACCGCGCGACGCGGATCACCACCAGCCTCCACGACGGCTGCAACATATTCATCTTGACCGCGCTCAACTACAACAAATGCCGACTCACCATCTTTGTCGATACCGCAAAGCTGTGCCAATGTCTGTCGTCGCGCCGCCGGCAATTTTGGCAAACCTGAACGCACGGCATCTATCCATGACTCTTCTGGCACAAGTGGCACAAGATCTGGCTCTAGAAAATATCTGTAATCGTCAGCGTCTTCTTTCGTACGCAAAGTTTCAGTGCGACCCGATGCATCATCCCAATGGCGAGTTTCTTGGCGAATCGCCCCACCACTTTCGATCAAATCAACTTGGCGACGTGCTTCATAATCGATTGCACGACCCACAGATCGAATCGAATTCACGTTTTTGATCTCGCAGCGCGTACCAAAAGGCGTGCCTGGCTTGTGCACAGAGACATTAACGTCGCAGCGCATCGATCCCTCTTCCATTTTTGCATCGCTTGCACCAACGGCGACCAAAATTGAGCGCAACTCAGCCACATATTGTCGTGCCTGTTCTGAGGTGCGAATGTCTGGTCGTGAGACAATCTCGACGAGCGGAACACCGGCGCGATTGAAGTCGATCAACGAATAGTCGCTGCCATGAATGCGACCAGACAAACCACCAAAGTGGGTTGATTTGCCCGTGTCTTCTTCGAGGTGTGCACGCTCGATGCCAATTCGCACATCACCCGGCAACATCAAGTGGCCGTCAACGTTTAACGGATGGTCGTACTGCGAAATTTGGTAGGCCTTCGGTAGGTCTGGATAGAAGTAATTTTTGCGATGAAAAGTGCAGGGCTGAACCTTGCAGTTCAAAGCCAAGCCGATGCGCATCGCAAGTTCGACGGCATGCTTGTTCAAAACCGGCAAAGCGCCTGGCAAGCCAAGAGTCACCGGATCAATGTGAATATTTGGCTCGTCACCAAACCGGTTTGCACTCGCGCTGAACATCTTTGTTTTTGTAGCCAATTCAACGTGAACCTCAAGCCCAACCACGAGCTGCCAGCCGTTTGGCAAAGTCGAAGCTTCGTTCATAAAGACCTTTCAAGTTCGGCAGCGACCTTGAACATAGCCTGCTCGCCCAGAGTTGTCGCCAAAACTTGCACGCCGACTGGCATGTTGTCTGCACCTTTGCCAAACGGCACGCTCATCGCCGGATGTCCTGCCAAATTGGTTGGAATCGTGAATACGTCGCATAAATACATCGCCAATGGGTTATCCGTCTTTGATCCGAACTTGAATGCCACTGATGGCGATGTCGGCGTCAAAATTGCGTCGACATTTTCGTAAGCACGAGCAAAGTCGTCAGAGATCAGACGACGCACCTTCAATGCTTTGCCGTAATACGCGTCATAATAACCAGCCGACAATGCATAAGTGCCAAGCATGATGCGACGTTTGACTTCTTCGCCAAATCCGGCTTCGCGAGTTGCTGCATACATTGCGTTTAGATCTGCGGCGTCGACTCGATTTCCGTAACGCACGCCGTCATATCGAGCGAGATTGCTGCTGGCCTCTGCTGGGGCGATCAGATAATAAGCAGTCAAGCAATATTGCAGCGATGGCAATTTGACATCGACAATCGTCGCACCGGCGTTTCTCATTGCATCGAACGCTGCTTCGAGCCGTGCGAGCACCTCTGGCTCACAACCCTCGGGTAAATCACTCACCCGACCAATGCGCATGCCCTTTACGCCTTGATCTAACACCGAAACAAGCGGGGTGGCAGGTTGCGGAATTGAAGTTGAATCCATTGGATCGTGACCTGAAATAACCTCGAGCAAAGTTGCTGCATCGCGCACATCATTTGTAAATGGACCAATCTGATCGAGAC
Source organism: uncultured Ferrithrix sp. (assembly GCA_964407365.1). Lineage (GTDB taxonomy): Bacteria > Actinomycetota > Acidimicrobiia > Acidimicrobiales > Ilumatobacteraceae > BACL27. Next base: position 9,469 of record CAYOVI010000043.1, on the reverse strand, counting down.
TGCTTGCAAATGCGACCAGACCATAACGCGAAACTGTGCCGTAGGTTGGCTTGACACCAACAACGCCGCACAATGCCGCTGGCTGACGAATGCTGCCACCCGTGTCACTGCCCAGTGAAGCAGCCGCAAAACCAGCACTGACAGCAGCTGCGCTACCACCACTTGACCCACCTGGCACACGGGAAGTGTCAAGGGGATTCTTAGTCGGGCCAAACGCCGAGTTTTCGGTGCTTGAACCCATCGCAAACTCATCAAGATTTGTCTTGCCGACAATGACTGCGCCTGCTTGGCGCAATTTCGTCACCACCGTGGCGTCGTAAGGTGGCTTCCAGCCATGCAAGATTTTTGACGAACAAGTAGTTTCAACCCCGCGAGTGCACATGTTGTCTTTCAATGCGATGGGCACACCAGCAAGAGCACCAGGTTTCTTGCCGGCTTTGATATCTGCATCTATTTTCTCTGCATCGGCGCGGGCTTGATCGTCGGTGACCAAATTAAAGGCGTGAATTTCGTCTTCGCGCGCCTTGATTCGCGAGAGGTGCTCTTCGATTATTTTGCTGGCAGTAATTGAGCCACTGGCTACACCTGCGACAATGTCGACGATTTTTTTCATGCGCTAGACGTCAAAGCCAATTGTCGGCGGCACTCGAAAACGACCGCTTTCGGCAAGAGGTGCCTGGCCCAAGACTTCTTCACGATCTAGCGACTCAACCTCAACATCTTGTCGCATCACATTTTTCAGCGGATACGGCTGGGTCATCGGCTCAACATCTGAGAGATCCAAGGCGTCGATGTCACCAAAATGCTCGAGCATGCCGGCCAACTGAGCCGTCATTTTTTCGGCTTGTTCTGGCGAGAGACTCAGCCTGGCGAGCCGCGAGACTTTGACCACTGTCTCTTTCGAAATCTGCCCAGACACAGGCTCAATTCTACGAGCCTGTCCGCTTTAGACACACCGAAGATGAAATATCACTCCACTATTTGGTCGCAATTTTGGCAAACTCAACCCGAATTTCTCAAGTTGACTTCCTGAGAATTCGCCAATCCGATCACCAGGCAAAAAATTCGAATCAAACATCGAAACTTGATATTTGCCTTGCGCATTGAGCCCAGGAAGGCGCAAAAACTGTGAGCCATTGCCCTGTTTCATTTCTGTCAACTGCACCAGAGCCACTAATGCTTCGTTGCGATCTTTTGAATAAACCCCGTGACTTAAGCTTGACGCACTTTGGCAGTCAAATCTAACTGCGTCGCCAGATTGCAAAATATCTCTGTGATTTTTGAACCAGGAAATTGCCTCACGAATAGAAACCAACTCATCAGTCGGACATTTGCCAAGATCGAGTTCTAAACCTAAATGATAAAACAAGGCCGACAAAGCACGAAGCCCAACTGGGTGAGAAAACCCGGTTGTGTGCGAAACTTCTGCACCAATGTGCGCGCCCATTACTTCGTTTGGTATGAAAAGTGAGGCACCTCTTTGTATTTTTTGTCGGCGAATCGGGTCAATGCAATCGCTCGTCCATACGCGGTTCGTTCGTCTTAAAATCTCGTGATCAATGCGTCCACCACCTGATGAGCAACTTTCAATTTCAACTTTTGGATGCTCTGCTCGCAAGCGATCGATCAATTTATATAAAGCAAGTGTCTGCTCGTGGGTCGCGGCTGCTCCGTTGACCATTGTTGCTTGAACGTGGGGTCTGTTCATATCCCATTTCAAAAAGGCGATCTCGTTCTGGCTGAGCAACGCATGAAGTTTCAAAAACAAATATTCAAAAGCTGGTTCGTATGTCAGATTCAATACGAGTTGGTTTCGTCCACGTATCGGCTCATAGCCAGGCGAGACCAAAGCCCATTCGGGATGCGATCTGAATAATTGGCTATCTTCACTCACCATCTCGGGCTCTACCCAGATGCCAAAATCCATGCCGAGTGTTTGAACGTGAGAAATCAGTGGTTTCAGGCCATTCGGATATACCTCATTCGAAACCCACCAATCACCCAAACCTGACCTGTCATTTCGCCGACTCGAAAACCAACCATCGTCCAAGACAAATCTTTCAACGCCAAGATCGGCGGCCAATTCGGCAAGTTTTCTTAATCTTTTTTCATCATGATCGAAATAAACCGCCTCCCACGTGTTCAACACAACCTTGCGCCGGGACGGACCTGTCTGGTTTGGCAAGTTTGCGCGAACATTGTGATGAAATTTCCATGAGGCTGGTGTAAGTCCGTGAGATGAGTAGACGGCGACAACTTCGGGGGTCGAATATGAGCCGGATGGCTCTAGACAGATCTCACCGGCCGTTAGCAATTCACCAAGTTGAAGATACTTTCTACCGTCGGCGAGAACTTCGGCCAGCAAGACATGATTTCCGCTCCAGGCGAGGTGAGCACCCCAGACTTCTCCGCTCCACTCGTTTGCATTGGCTTGCATAGCCCACACAACAGGTGGGTGCTCGTGTGAGGTGCGGCCCGATCTATTTTCAGAGGTCCAAGCGCCGTGGTTGAAACCTTGTCGGTGCATATCAAATTCGTCGGCCCATCTGCCGCTGAGTGTCAACAATTCTTCGGCCAATTGCGGTATCGGCAACGTGATGCTGAGCGTGTCGAGCAGATAGCGGCTCTCGCCATTGTTTGTCACCTTTGTCTTGATCGATAAGGCCCCCCACTCACGCAATGAAATCTCAAAACGCAAACTGAGTTCGGCGATCGAATCAATGCTCGTGACCACCAAACTGCTTTTTGAGGCTTCGAAATTTTGCAAGCCAAATCGCGGTGCAAAATGCCGACCACCAGGTCTATTACCCGCAAGTCCTGGTCGGGCGAGACAACCTTCACCATGTTGGGGCACTATCGCAATCGGCGCAGTTACATCGACACCGCCTGGTTGCTTTGGCAAATAAACCGTCGCCAATATTGACTCTTCATCTATTGATTCAAGCTCGCGACCCCAATGCACGATCACGGGCACCCCAACCGATGCATCTACGACCACGCTCACGCCGCCGTTGCGCAAATGAATTAGCCGTTGCCTCATAGCTTTTATTTGAGGCACACTCGATATGCGAATACATATTTTCCGGATTTGATTCGATATTTGTCGAGCACATCCGGGCCGCAACTTGCCGTGCCTAAACCTCTGTGAGCCACGTCAAGATGAACGATCAACTCGTTGCGGGGCGACAAATCGACCTGGTTCTCGGCACCAAACAAATCGTTTGCCGAATAGTTGGTCGCCGAAAAATGAAGAAACGAGGGTTGCAAGATCTCGACGCGCACAATTCGATTCAATTTGGTTGACTTCAACTCAAGCCAACGAGTCTCAGTGCGTAGGCCAAACTCTTGGGGCACTAAATATGGCGGCAAGTCGGGCTTGCTCATCCATACACCGAGCATCGAACCTCTGTTTCGATCGGGGTAGTTTTCGCCCGGCCCTCGACCAAACCAAGTGATGTTGTCAAAGTGCGCGGGCAGAGAAAATCGCACGCCGACTCGGGGCAAATCGCTCAAATTTTTCGGCACATTCACACGGTGAACAAAGACGACCTCTCGACAGTCGTCACTCACCTGACGCAGAACTTGATGTTCTACAAGTGATTGGGCGTCCTGATTGTCTAGACCCATCGCCAGCCAGTTCTGCATCGCCTTGCTGCCGGTTCCTTGCTTTTCAAACAAATCAGGCATCAGTTTGTAGCCGTCATTGTCTATTGGTGCGCGCCAAAGACATAGTTCGATTGGAGATGTCAGCAACTTTTCAAATTCAGAAATTGCGGTCGGCGTGCTCTTTGCATTTCGGTTGGGGGCGATTGATTTGGCGCGAGCGAACGGTTTCAATTCGATTTGATCCCATGCCACACTGAAAAGTTTGGGGGCAAACCACGTTTCTTTTTTTAGACACCAAGTTATGTTCAAATGAACTTCGCTTTCTTTGGGCGCAGAAACTCGACAGGGCAAATCGAAGATTTTTGTCTCGCGCGCAGCAACTTTCCAATGTGGCAAGCGTCCATGTGCCACGACCAAACCATCGACCAACAATTCAAATCTCGCCACCAAATTTTCTGATCCAACAAACGATTGGCGATTCGTGACCATTACTCGTGTTCGACCACCAACATTTTTTGATTCAGTGACGATGGGGCGATATACCCACGCGACTTCATTCATTGCCGGATGAGGCTCACAATCCGAAGAAACGAGCCCGTCAGCGACAAAACTTCGGTCATTTGGGTAATCGCCAAAGTCGCCACCAACGGCTAATCGGGTCTTGCCATCAGCCGTTCTTTGACGCAAACCATGATCTTTGAACTCCCAGATGAAGCCACCCTGCAAACCGGGTGTAGTTGTGATCACCTGCCAATAATCGGCCAAAGAGCCATTTGAATTGCCCATTGCGTGGCTGTATTCGCACAGTATTAAAGGTCGAGTGCCCTGACCTCTTTGGCCATACTTCTTGATCGCATCAATCGAAACATACATCGGACAAACGATGTCACTTGCACCAAGACCTCCATCTACCCAATTAGCACTACCGATTCGATTTTCATCTCCATGAAAAATTGCACCCTCATATTGCAGCGGTCGCGACTTGTCGGTGCTTCTTATCCAGCCCGCGAGAGCATCATGATTTGTGCCATAGCCAGTTTCATTGCCAAGGCTCCAGATAATTATGCACGGATGATTTCGATCGCGCTGAACCATTCGCGAACCACGCTCGACAAATGCCGAGAGGTATCGTGAGTCGTCACAGATGCTCGTGTTGAAAGCGTGGCCTTCGATGTTGGCCTCATTGATCACATACATGCCGAGCTCGTCGCAAATGTCATAAAACGCCGAGTTATTTGGGTAATGCGCCGTGCGAATAGCCGTGATGTTGTGGCGTCGCATTACTTGCAGATCGCGACGTATATCTTCGAGGGAAACTGTGCTTCCCTTATCTGGGTCGTGGTCGTGTCGGTTGACCCCGAAGATCCAGATCGGTTGACCATTGACCAAGAGCTGCCGATTTTTGACCTCAACTCGACGAAAACCGGCTTTTTGCGACAACACTTCAAGAACTTCACCGGATGGCGAAACCAACTCAGTCTCGACATGGTAGAGGTTTGGCTCTTCGGCCGACCAAGCCTTGCAATTTTTGATTTTCCAACTGGCGATCGTCTTATGACCTTCAAACAAATAAGTTTTCGAAGAATCATGGGGCACGATTTGCGATTGAGTCTTGCCCACCAATTTTCTTCTTGCTGACAGCAGGGTCGTGCGCACGACGTATCCAGGAATCGGTTGATGTCGAAATCGAACATGAGTCGCAACATTGAGGCGACCAACTTTCGCTGAGTTTTCATAATCCGTTTCTAGAACAACATCACTGATGCAAACGTCTTTTCGTGACTCGAGATGAACACTGCGGTGCAGACCCGCCATCCACCACTGGTCTTGATCTTCGATATAGCTCATTGCGCTATATCGCATCACGACAATCGCCAAAATATTTCTGCCTTCAACCAAAAAATTGCTGATGTCATACTCACTCGGTAAACGACTGTCCGTGCCGTAACCCACAAATTGACCGTTTAGATAAACAGCATGGACACTTTCGGCGCCGCCCACATGCAGCACCGTCTGAGAATTGTTCCAATTTTGAGGCAAGTCAAAACCTCGTCGGTACACACCAGTGGGGATGCGATCTGGCAAATCTGGTGGCGAGCCATTGAAGGGCATTTGAATGTTCGTGTAATGAGGAAAGTCACCCGTGTCCTGCATCGTCCAGTTGCCGGGCACCGAAACTTTCTTTGCAGTTGACAGATCGGTCAGCATCGCGACGTCGACTTCATCTGGGCCATCAAAGAGATTGAAAAACCACTCGCCATCGAGTGAAAAAATTATGCGCCCGGCGATCGTCGAATGCATCGGCAGACGATTGATTTGATTTATTTGTGGGTCGGCCCACGGGCGCAATTCACCGATTGTTGGCAGCATTCTAAAAGTCGCCCATGGCTCAAAAGATACACTGCTTGTTCTGTGCGACGAGATCCGTGGCTTAACACTTTGGTTCACATTGTTGAGTCGCGACAGAGTCGACCGAACTTGCCAAAAGATCAATGCCCATTTTGCATAGGCGGACTCGAGGCACCAGAGCCCTACAAAATCAAAGCGTTTAACAATCGTTGGCCGGCGATGCCAAACGAGAGTTGTGAGATTGTTCTATACACGAGCGACCATGGTTCTTCATTGGCAGGGTTGTCGGTCGATCACATTCGAGAAATCATCGACTTGTGGGCGACGCGCACGACAATATTTATGAGTCGCAAAGATATAAACAACGTCTTGATTTTTGAGAACCGTGGCCGTGAAGTTGGCGCGACCATAGATCACCCGCACGGTCAAATTTATGCATTCGATCACACCCCAGCGCGAAGCGCCCAACGCATTGAAAATAACTGGCATCCCGACCTAGACCCAAAGAGGCGATTCATTGAAATCAATGGTTGGGCGGCTTGGGTTGATTATGCCCCGATATTTCCGGTTTCGATTCAAATTGCCCCACTGACACGCATCAAAAATCTCGCCACGCTCACAGAGCCAGACCGTGTAAATCTGGCCAAAATATTGAAGGAAACGCTTTCAAGAATTGATCGTCTGTTCGAAGATGAAACTCCTTACATGATGTGGATCAATCAAGATGCAAAGGGTTATGAGAATTCGTGGCTCAACATCGAGATCGTCTCTCCATGGCGAGACAAAAATATTTCTCGATACATCGCCGCAGCAGAAATTGCCACGGGAGAATTCTTTAATCCGGTTGAACCTGAAAATCTTGCTAAGCGACTGTCGTCGTTGAATTCGTAGTATTTGATTTTTTTCGCAACAAATAGCCGACGGCCAACACGAACACGATCACCGAAGTCCATTGATTGAGTCGCAAGCCTGCGATATTTTTTGCCTCGTCGATGCGCAATGATTCGACGAAGAATCTGAGAAATGTATAACTCGCAACATAGATCGCAAACAACGTGCCGTCGCGAAACTTGAATCTCTTCTCGGCGGCAATCAAACCCAGGCAGATGAGCAAACAACCCAGGGACTCATACAAAAAAGTCGGATGAAAAGTCGTGCCAGCCTCAAAACCTGCGGCCTCGGCTTTGGCCGCCGAAACTTGCAGTGCCCACGGCAGGTTTGTCGGTTTGCCAAACAATTCTTGATTGAACCAGTTCCCCCATCTACCGATCGATTGTGCGAGCGCTAGTCCGGGCGCCACGCAAGTCAGACCAATTGCCACTGGAATGTCTCGCTTTTTTGCCGCAACAACGCCCGCCACGACGCCGACAGAAATTCCACCCCAAATACCAAGACCCCCTTGCCAAATCTTGACGACATCAAACCAACGACCGCTAAATCTCTCCCAGTCAGTTACAACGTGATATGCCCGCGCACCGACAACACCAAACGGCACGGCGATCATCGCAATCGAACTTGCATCTTCTGGCTTGCCAATCTGACGCCGTGCAGTTCGCTTCTTGAACAACCAAACCGCGGCCACCACACCGAGTGCAATCATCGCCCCGTACGCGTTGAACCTAAGCGGCCCAATCTCAAGCGAACCAGCGGAGGGGCTCGGCAAACTTCCAAACATTGACCTCAGACTAGTTGTCCTCATAGTCGGGCCGAACGGTTGCCTACTCGTGTGTTTTGCTGGTCTACTTGATGTGTGTCTAGCGCCAAACGGCATGTTGATTCGGCGGCGATCAGCGCATTGGCCCCTGTCGCTGCACTGATTCCGATTTGGCTGATTGCCATCGCCATTTTTTGGCTGCCTTTTTGGCAATTCACCGACGTCAGTTATCCACTATTTGCCTTTGCATCACTTGCCCTTGGCATCGTGCTGTTCTCGAAATCTGTGCAGAGAATTTTTCTTGCTCGACTATTGAACGCTCGCAAACCGACACCCAAAGAATCTGCACTTCTGCATAAATCGTGGCGTCGAGTCGCCCAAGCGAATCATGCCAGCACCCAAAGTTTTGTATTGGCGGTTGTCGATAGCCACGAGATAAATGCGTTCGCATGCGGTGGTCATCTAGTGGTTGTCTCTTCGTATGCGATTAATGAACTCGATGAGAGCGAATTAGCCGGGGTTCTTGCCCACGAACTTAGTCATCATCTCGGCTCACACACGGTGGCACTGACGATCGCCCAATGGTTGAGTTTGCCGATTCTCTTGTTGGCTCGAATCGGCTTTGTTCTGCAGCGCATTGCCGAGGCCATAGCCAACGCGTTCAGTTCGAAATTCGCAGCTTTGAAATTTTTTGGTTTGCTCATCTCGGCTGCTCTTACCGTTGTCTCGTCGATCTTTGTCGCAGGTCTCGTTGTCGCCCAGGCCTTGAGCATCGCCGTTGGCAACGAGTCAGAGTTTCAGGCCGATCATCGAGCAGTTCGAATGGGTTTTGGCAACGAATTGCTAACAGCTCTTAAACGAGTCGGGGGCGAACCTGACTTGGCAGATCGTCAAACGACAAACAACTTGGTGGTCGCCACTCATCCACCGGCCCACGAACGAATTGAAAGACTGCAGGTTCTTTTGCGCACCGAAGACCCATTTCGATGAAAATCAGTTTCGCAACATTGACCAAATCTTCGCGCGGGCGCAAAGCAACCTCGATCGTCTCTGGTCTATTGGTCGGCCTGAGTTTGCCCCCTTGGGGATGGTGGCCATTGGTGATCATCGGTATTGCGATGTTTTTTCGCGTATGCGATCTGGCCCTTAACCGCATCGAGACTCTCATAATCACGACGATTTTTGCAGCCTCATGGCTGGGCCTTGGCATGGTCTGGATGTGGTGGCTGACCGCACCTGGCTATATTTTTGTCGTCGCTCTTTTTGCTTTCATGCACGGCATCGCGGCGGTCATTGCCAGAAATTTCGCAAACGAGACTTACTCTCGCCCAATTATCCACTGCTTGGTCGAAGTATTGCGATATTCGATGCCCTTCGGCGGGGTGCCATTGGCAACTCTTCCAATTGCAATTTCTAGGACAACCATTGCAAATCTTGTTTCGGTTGGTGGCCCTATTTTGGCTACATGGTTTGTCTTTCAAGTCGGTGCATTTTTTTCCACATGTTTTGATCGCCGTAAATCGCGAGTCGAAGTGTTTCGACTTTTCGTTCTTTTGATTGTGATTCAAGCCATTTCGCTAGTCGACTATTCACCCCAGCCCACCAATGAAACTTTGCGCATCGCCATCGTGCAGGGTGGGGGCCCACAAGGTGTGCTGGCAATAAACGCCTCTGCGCGAGAGGCCTTCGATCGTCATTTGGCTGTTACCCGCACACTTCGACCTGAAGACAAACTTGACGCCGTGTTGTGGCCTGAAAATGTGATCGATGTGACTAATTTCGAGAACAGCAAAGAGTTCGGCGAAATTGTCGGTGAAGCCAAGCGACTTGACGCTGATTTCAGCGTCGGCATCACCGAAG
>CAYOVI010000042.1:0-12701 GCA_964407365.1 uncultured Ferrithrix sp. | reverse complement strand
TGAAGAAGGTTTGGGTTCAACTTTTACGGTCTGCTTGCCGCGCGTTCTGAAACAACAAACTGAGAAAGAGATCGACGATTCCGAGGTAATGGCATGAGCGTTAACGGTTCTTTGCCGACAATTTTGGTCGTCGACGACGAAGAGTCTTTTATAGAGGCTCTGCAGGTTGGTTTGAAGCGCGAAGGCTTTCGAATAGAGGTTGCACGCGATGGCTCTGAAGCGCTCTCGGTATTTGACACGGTCAAACCAGATGCTGTTCTTCTAGACGTTATGTTGCCAAAAGTCAGCGGCACTGACGTTTGTCGCGAGATTCGCAAAAAGAGCAGTGTGCCGATCATCATGGTCTCGGCAAAGGGATCAGAAATTGACACAGTCGTCGGGCTTGAAGTTGGTGCTGATGACTACATTGTCAAGCCATATCGCCTGCGCGAATTGGTTGCAAGATTGCGCGCAGCCCTCAGAAGAGGCGAGTTATCGAAATTTGATGATCACGCCGGAATTGGCACCGTGGCCATCGGTCAGGTTTCTATCGATCCGGAGCAACATATTGTCGTGATTCGCGGTGAGGTAACGAAGTTGCCTCTCAAAGAATTTGAACTGCTTTATATATTGATGGTGAATGCTGGTCGAGTGATGACTCGCGAAACACTGATTGATCGAGTTTGGGGAACTGACTATTTCGGCGACACCAAAACGTTGGACGTCCATATCAAACGACTGCGCGCCAAAATCGAAATTGAACCTTCAGATCCTCAGCTTGTGGTGACTATCCGCGGTCTTGGCTATAAATACGAGAAAATAGGCGCATAGAACTTTTAAAGTCTGGTCTGGCACCCGCGTCTCCACTTCGTCGCTTGGGTAGAGCGCATGCCCTAGTGGCGTGCGGCGAGGCATCTTTTGCGATTGCCCTTGCTGATTCTTTGTTCTTATCGATAAGCCCGGATGCTGCTAGAAGCAGGGTTCTTCTATTTTTGGCGGTGAGCTTTGCACCGTTTGCGATCGTCGCGCCGTTTATTGGTCCGATTATTGATCGAATTCCTGGTGGCAGGCGAATGACTGTGTTCATTGTTGTTGCTTTGCGATGTCTAACCGTTGTGTCGATGATCAATCGCTTAGATTCTCTGTCGCTTTTTGGTCTTGCTTTTGCATCTTTAGTTTTGGCAAGAACATATGGTGTCAGCAAGACAGCAATAGTTCCATCTCTTGTGAAAAATGACGAAGAATTAGTTTCGGCTAATTCGAAACTCGGCTTGCTAAGTGGGGCAATGGGTTTCGTCGCTGCTGTGCCGGCTGGTTTCCTTCAATTGATCGATGCTCGTGCGACATTAATAATGTCTGCTGTCATGTTTGGTTTGGCAGCACTTGCAAGTTTGCAGCTGCCCCGACATGTTGCGACTGTGCCAAGACATGTTGAGAAAATCGGGATCGAAGAACTTCGCAGTTTCAGGGTGAGACGAATTGCGCTGTCGATGATGCTGTTGCGCGGCGTCATTGGCTTTATGTTTTTTCACGTTGCTTTCTGGTTGCGTGATGAGAGTGCGGGCACCGCATGGTTCGGCTTTGCGCTCGGACTTTCCTCGATTTCAATAATGATCGGAAATTTGATCGCACCATATTTGAGGCGTCACATGTCTGAGCAAGCGATGATGCTCTTCGTTTTTTTTACAATTGGCCTGATCGGTGTTTATGCCGGGTTTGTAGGGGGCATCACCGCTGGCATCGTCTTGATTTCGGTGACAAATGGCTTGGGTTCGGTTGGACGCTTGGCGTTCGAATCGGTGGTGCAAAAAGAGGCACCCGATGCGAACCGTGCCCGCACTTTCGTCAGATATGAAACGCGCAATCAATTGGCTTGGGCGAGTCTGGGATTGTTGGCCGTGTTTTTGACTCTGCCTGGCCCGATTGGATTTGCCTTTGTGGGCTCAATCGGCCTTGTTTCATCGGTTTATTTCTTTGTCAATCGGGCCAATTAGAGGCTGATTCTTTCGAGCCAAAGACCGGGGGCCAAAATTTCACTTGGGGTCGGCAAGTTGCCCTGTTTCGTCCAGAGTCGCCCGAGGCTAACTTGTCCGCCTCGTTCTATTACCCCAGAGATAAAGCTCTCGCCCCTGGCAATCTGTTCGTCGGTCAAATATATGCCAAATAATTGCTCGACATATTTATCTTGAGAACTAGATTCAACCCTGCGTCGTCTCACGGCTTCTGAGATTTGCGCACCGTTGCCGAGAATTCTGTTGGCGATCGAGTCAACCACATAATCGACATAGCAGATGATCGCGCAAATCATCGCGTCTAGTTTCGGTGCGATCGCCTGCTGTTCGGGTGAGCGCTCACTTCCCAAAAAAATTGTCGGGTCCCCTAAGAGTTTTTGCATCATCGCCGCTGGGTCGGTGTCGGTCACATCGATATTTGTGAGCCGTTGTCCAAGCGCATTGGGATTGGGGCGAAAGCCGGCGACATGTTGTCTGACCAATAGCGATATTGCATCACGAACAAAATTGATCCGAAACAAAGCATGAAAGGTGAGCTCTTGAATCAACAGCCACATCTGCATGTCTTCGACTTTGATGCTCCAATCTTTTGCAAATTCTTCGCAGTTGCGTGCAACAAAAATCAACTGCATCTTTGGCTCGCGTGGAAGTGGCAGGTCATATTGGCCAAAGGCACGCAGGGCGAGCTGACCAATCATCGAACCAACAGACATGCCGAGCATCGCTGGGGCCATCATCTTGGTGAGGTTGGCCATCATCGCGTCCATGCCCGCCGATTCGAGTTCGTTTTTTGCGTCGCCTGATCGCAGGGCCGAATTTCCAGAAAATTCAGAAAAGTAAAATTTGAATGCATCGAGGGTGTGGTGCACCCAAATTGACCTTGTTACCACTTCGATTTTGGGTGGTTGGGTCGTATCGCTCGTCGAGAGCCCGGTGATGTCCCGCACATGCAGGTCAGCGACTGCAGCCAACTGATTGATCGCGATTCGAGTTGTCGGTTCGACATTTGGTTCGCCATTTCCGTTTGTAGCTGTCATCATCGCAAATTGGCGAGCCATATCCCATTGCAATGGACCGGCACTAGACATCGCCTTGGCAATTTGATCAAAAAATGGAATGCCAGAAGATGAAAAGTCACTCGAGTCTGGGGGCATAGAGAGATGATAGGCGCAAGATTTCAAAATCATCGTTACATCACGAGTGGCGAATGGCTCAGTTCTTGACCACAGATACACTTAAATCGATGTCATCTGATCAACTCAAAGTTTCACAAGATACTCGACTCGAGTTGACAAAAGACGTCTTGGATGTCGGATCGATATATAACTGGGCAGCGATCAAATCGTGCGGGGCAGTCGTCATTTTTTCGGGCATTGTTAGAGACAATGCAGAAGGTCGCTCTGATGTTCGAGCCATCACATATGAGGCCTATGAAAACCAAGTTGTGTCGAAACTTGAGGTGATTGCCAATGAAATGCGCGCAAGATGGCTCGATCTCGGGCGCATCGCTCTGATTCATCGTGTGGGCAGACTCGAGCTTGGCGAGTCTTCGGTTTTGGTGGTCGTTTCGTCGCCGCATCGCCCCGAAGCATTTGCTGCAGCCAAGTTTGCGATCGATGCCTTGAAAGTCAGCGTGCCAATCTGGAAACAAGAGCACTGGAAAGATCGCAGCGACTGGGGTACGAATAGTCAGCAAGTCTCTGATGCTCGAAAAGTCGAGAGCTCTTCGCTGTGATTATTTTTGCCACTTCAACTGTTGCCGTATTCTTCGCTGCTGTCTCGATAGTCGCAGGCGTTAGCTACGCATTTGTGGTTCTCACCCAAGAGCGAAATAGTTCGGCCAACGAGGGAATGGCGGCTTTTCATCGCCATCTTGATGCGTTGTCTGACGAGTCGCGTGAACACCTTCGAAGTCAGTTGCGTGAAACAAAGCAGCGACAATTGAGAAATTGATCGATGGCCCGCGACCTTGCGATCGACCTTGGCACTGCCAACACGTTGGTATATATGCAGGGCCGTGGCATTGTGATAAATGAACCTTCGGTTATTGCAGTGAACCGACGCACGGGTGAAGTGTTGGCAACCGGCGAAGAAGCCTGGCAAATGATCGGAAGAACACCTGGTTACATTGTGGCTGTTCGACCATTGCGCGGTGGTGCGATCACAGACTTTGAAGTAACCGAAAAAATGATTCGGCTCTTGTTGCAACGCGCGGGAGTCTCGAAGTTTTCGCGCCCAAAGGTTCTGATCTGTGTACCGTCGGCGATCACCGAAGTAGAGCGTCGTGCAGTCACCGATGCAACTCGTCGGGCAGGTGCGGCCGACGCACAGCTGCTTGAACAGCCAGTGGCAGCTGCAATCGGTGCAAATCTGCCGATCGACGAACCTGTGGGCAATATGGTTATTGATATCGGCGGGGGCACAACTGAGACGGCGGTGATCAGCCTTGGTGGCATAGTTGCTCTTGAGGCTGTTCGAGTTGGCAGCTTTGATATCGACACCGAAATTCAGTCGTATGTGCGGCGGAAACACGGCATAGCAATTGGTGAGAGAACCGCAGAAGAAATAAAAAAGTCGATCGGAAGTGCCATGCCGATGCCAGGCGACAGCGAGGCCGAGGTGCGTGGTCGAGATTTGGTTTCGGGTTTACCGAAAACAGTTATTCTGACCTCTAAAGAAATTCGTGAGGCCATTGATCCAGTTGTCACACAAATGGTCGATTCGGTGGTGCGATGTTTGGGTGTTGCTCCGCCCGAATTGTCTCAAGATTTCTTAAAAAGAGGAATGTATCTGGTTGGCGGAGGTTCTCTTTTGCGAGGCATGCCCGAGCGAATTTCTAACGAAACTCGTGTGCCGGTAAATATGTCCAACGAGCCGCTTGAAGCAGTCGTGCTCGGTGCTGGTCACTGCATCGAGAACTATGCGGCGCTTCGAGGCTTGTTCATGGACTCTCGTCGCTGAGCCGCCTAGTTACCAACGAGCCGAGTTAATCCCTCTTGCACCACGGTCACGACAAGCTCACCGGTGGCCGAGAAGATATAGCCACTGGCGATGCCACGAGCATTAGAAGTTGAGATTGCAGTCTGGTCGTAGAGCAACCAATCATCGGCTCGAAACGGTCGATGAAACCACATCACATGGTCGAGACTTGCCATTTGAATGTTTTGCTCGGCCCACGAGCGACCATGTGGCAAAAGAGTCGTGTCGAGCAACGACATATCACTGGCGTAGGTCACTATGCAGGCGTGCAAAACCGGATCATCCGGCAGTTTTCCATCTGCTCGCATCCATAGTTTTTGTCCGGGGCTTTTGAGATTTTTACGTGTCAGGGGGTCGGCGTCGACGTAGCGCAAGTCGATTGGCCTCGGTCGAGTGAACCAATCGCCGATCTGTTCTTTGAACGGTTCCATGCGTGTCTTGAAGTCGGGCAAAGTTTCAGGTCGTGGAAGATCACTTGGCATTGAGATGAAGTGATCTAGGCCCGGCTCGACAATCTGAAAACTCGCTTGAAGATTAAAAATCGCCTTGCCATGTTGAATAGCGATCACGCGCCTGGTGGTGAAACTTTTGCCATCGCGTATTCGATCGACTTCGTAAAGAATCGGAATCGTTGGGTCGCCAGGTCTCAAGAAGTAGGCATGAAGTGAGTGAATGTTGCGAGACTTATCTTCTACCGTGCGAGCCGCTGCGACTAGTGCCTGCCCTGCGACCTGTCCGCCGAACACCCTTTGTCTGTTCTCTTGGGGTGACACGCCGCGAAAAATATTCACTTCAATGATCTCGAGATCTAAAAGTTTGACGAGATCGTCAAGAGCTGATTGCATACTTCTATTCTTGCATCTGTATTCAACAGAATTCGTTTCACAGCAGGTTTAGATAAGATTTAGTGAGTGACAATCGTCTGGAATGCTCAGCGCGTCAGCGAGGGTCTTGCCGAAATTCAATCTGCACGACTCGAAGTTTTGACCAATATCAAAACTATGTTGGACCGCTATCACGCAGTCGACAGATCGCTGCGTTTTTATGACCTAATTTTGGGCGACTGGGTCGAGCGCTATCTGCATCTTGTATACGTGGTTAGACAGGACTATTCACTCACCCTGTGCCGGGTGCAAAAAGCTGAAAATTTGACAGACGCGATGACAATTTGTCCGTCAGGTGACACTGCCGAATTTTTCGCCGCTTATAGAACTTTGCCCGCACTCATGTTGTCGGTTTTGCAGTCGCTTTCGAGTCGCGACTCGATAGATGTTGCTGACTACGAGGTTTCAATTCATAATTCAGTTAAAGCCCGAAGTCGAGAGAGATTCAATTCGCTATTTTTCAAGTTGGTTTCGAATTCTTCAAACTCGAGGGTTCTATTTGTCAAGCCGTTTTCGGGCCGAACGCCGAAAACTTGGCTCTCGGCAATGTTCAAATGGCGAAAATGGGCGACACATGACGACCTTGACTTCAAGTTTTCAGTTCGTGTGAAGGTTGATTCAACTTGGCGAAGGCAAAACGTTGGTGAATTGCCAGTCGGGGCGAGCCTAAGTGCGACCGCGAATGCGATTTTGTCCTTGTTTTTGCCGGTCTGTGCAGTTGAGGGTTTGGCGAAAATGACATCACTGGTCAATCGAGCAAAACCCAGGCGATTTGACGTCGTTTATTCGGCCCAAGCCCTTTGGACGCACTTTGCTTTCAAGTTGTTGATTGCCAATTGGTGCGAGCAGGGCACGAAGCTGCACTATCACCAACATGGTGGTTGGTATGGCTTGGATGAAATTCATGTTGGTGAGCAATATGAATCGCGAGTTGCCGACGTCTACTACACCTGGGGCTGGAACCGTGGCCAAGATAATCTTCGTTTGTTGCCACCCGCAACCCCAAAGCTTCGTGAGCGAGACAAATTTTTTGATTCAATGATCTGCTTTGATCAGCCACAACAGGTCTATCGCCTGCAATATTTTCCTTTGCCCGGCACTTTGCAGAATATGTATGACCAAACCGCCGACTTTGTGCGCACACGAGTGAGTGACAAAGAGTTGAGAATTCGCTTGTTCCCCGGCGACTATGGTTCGAAGCAAAAGGAAGCAATTCTAAGAGTCGATAGCAATGCAATGTTTGATAATTCTCAAGAGATTTTTTCTCAATATTCGCAGAGTCGCATCGTATTTCATAATTATTTGGGCACATCATGGCTCGAGACGCTCGGCAACAATATTCCGACAATTTGTTTCTTTGACAAAGACGCGTATCGATTCAGGTCAGATGCAAAAAATTTGCTTGATGATCTGGTCAAAGTCGGCATATTGCATTTGTCAGGTTCGAGTGCCGCAACAATGGCAAACGCGGTCGAAGGCGACATCGATTCTTGGTGGCGTAGCCAGCCTGTTCAAATTGCACGACGTAACTTCGTGAGTAAATTTGCAAATTTTTCTAGCGACTGGCAAGAGATTTGGCGGCAAACCTTCGAGCAGAGCCTCAAATCAATTCACGGGTCTTGATATTGCTTTCACCCAAACTCAAAGCAATCGCGTTGGCAACCAAGGGCTTCATGCCCGAAGCCGAAGGTGACGCCTTGTTTACAGCAGCCAGTGAAGCCTGCGACCGGCTGCCAAGATTGCCACTAGTCGAAATCGGCACCTACTGTGGTCGTTCGACCATTTGGCTCGGTGCAGTGGCAAAGATCAAAAAAACAACCTTGTTTACGGTGGATCATCACTTGGGAAGTGAAGAAAACCAAAATGGTTGGGAGTGGTTCGACGAGTCGCTAGTTGATGCGACCACAAAAAAGTTGAACACTCTTCCTACATTCATTGAAACTATGAAACGGGCCGAGCTCGGTCATAGCGTTGTGCCGATTATCGCCGAGTCTTTTCAGGCAAGCAGACAACTTGGCTTTGAAACCTCGTTTTGCTTCATTGACGGCGGTCACGGAGAGTTACCGACCAAAGTTGATTATTCGAGTTGGACGCCAAAAATTGCGATTGGTGGCAGTTTGGCGATTCATGACGTTTTTGTTGATCCGAGCCAAGGTGGTCAGGCGCCCCATGACTTCATATATCGGCCTGCAATTGACTCAGGTGATTTCGTCGACGAATTGGCGGCTGGTTCGTTGCGTGTTCTGCGAAGAATTAAGAAAAGAGACTTTTAAGCCTCAAGTGGCTCGTCATAGCGAAAAATTCGCGATGCCGAAGAGATTGAATATAAAGAATCTGCCGCCAAAATTATTGCCGCACCCGTATATGCAGAAGTTTCTTCGGCCGGAAAGACAACTTTGTCTGGGTAGACCAAACCTGTCAGATATGAGCCATTTTTGGTGCGGTGGTGCGAGGTTGAGTTGAGCAGAAATTGAGCAGTGTCAGCATCGCCGATGGCAGCAAATGCCATTGAACACTCTGCTGTCTCTGAAGCAGTTATCCATGGTTCGTCGCTTACGCAGCGCACGCCGTGGTCGTGCATCACGAAAGTCTTGAAATGCTCTTCGAGCCGAGCTTTGGCGGGAGCGCCCGTCAATGAACCACTCAACACCGGGTAATACCAGTCCATCGCCCAGCGCTCTTTGGGTTCGAATACCTCGGGGGTCAGTCGAATTGCTGCATCGATTCTTGCTGCGGCTTCATACCATTCGGGTTTTGGCGTGCCGAGAGTGTCGGCGATGTTTGCTGCACAGATCAGCGCATGTCGTATTGAAGAGCAACCGGTTAGAAGAGCATAACCCCATGGCGTTTCGTTCTCTTCGCGTGCCCAGAGAATCGTGCCGTTAGCCAAACGCATGCTCAATACCCAGTTCATGGCCTTTTCGAGCATTGGCCAAAACTCGCGAAGTGAATCGATTTCGTGGTTGCACAGCCAGTGGTGCCAAAGTCCGGTGCCGACATAAGCACAGACATTGCTGTCGAGTTTGAAATCTTTGACGCTTTCGTCGAAGTTGTAATAATTCGACCACGAACCATCGGCACGTTGTTTCGACATCAGCCATTTGTAGGCACGAAACGAGTTTTCGTGCATTCCCATGACGTCCAAGGCCATCGCAGTTTCAACATGATTCCATGGATCACAATGACCGTCTTTAAACCAGGGGATCATCCCCGACTTGCGTTGCAAGTCGGCGATCGATTCTGCTGTTTGCATCAGTTGTGCATGAGTTAGCACGCGTCTTGTTGCCAAAGATCTTTGCTGAAGGTTCATGATTAGGCTCCGACGAGACTTTCGGTCGGCTTTGTTGCATAGACGACATAACTCTTGCCGATAAGAGGGCTAAGTGCCTTGTCGAGGGTCCGAGTGATTGTTGGTGCGGCAATGATGTCCCATTCGAGAAACTTTTTGTAAATTGCAACTGCTCTGTTGTCTTCACGTTGCGGACCAACTGCGCAGCGCAACCACCAATAAGGCGAGTGCAGACCATGGGCACGATGTGTCGCATCGATAGACAGACCGGCATTGGTGAATTTAGACCGCAATTCGCTGCCACGATAAATGCGCACGTGACCGCCCGGCACGAAGGGTGCGTGATATTCATCTGACAGGGCCCAATTTATTTTTTCAGGAAACCAAGACGGCACAGTTGCGGCCAACGTGCCACCTGGGCGCAGCACTCGGACAAATTCGTTGATTGCCGAAGTGTCGTCGGGTATGTGCTCGAGAACTTCTGATGTGACGACGCAGTCAAAAGTCGAATCTTCGAATGGTAGGCACGTGGCGTCACCACGCACGACGCCTGCTAGTGAATTGGCGTCTAGTTCACCTGCCTCATACATGGCGGCAAACGTTGCTCGTGTGCTGGTCACTTCATTTTCTGCATAGTCAAGGGCGACAACTCGAGCCCCGCGACGGGCTGCTTCAAAGGCGTGACGACCAAAGCCCGTGCCTGCATCTAGAAACATGTCGCCCGGCTTCAAGTTGAGGCGCTCAAATTTGATGGTCAGCATAGGTTCTTGTCTCGCTTTGCGAGTTTTGCAACATTGTGCGGCATCGACAGAACTTGTCGATATTGGTCGACGGTGAGTTGTGCACAGTGTCGCCAACTCCAACGTTCTGCGACGCGTTGACGGCCAGCCAGGCCAACTCTTTCGCGCAAATTTTTGTCATCGAGTCCACGTCGAATAGCAGTGGCAAGTGCATCTGCGTCAGCGGGTGCGCACGACAAAACAGTTTCGCCATCACGTCCAGTAACTTCGGGTAGAGCACCGCCCGTGGTGGCGACAAGACATGTTCCGGTGCTCATCGCCTCGATTGCTGGCAAACTGAAACCCTCGTACAGGCTTGGCACCACCGCTAATTCGCAAGCTGCATAAAGTTCGACAATTTGTTCGTCGCTGACACCAGATACGAAACTGATGCAATCTCGCAGACCCAAAGATTCGATCAGGTCGGCACTGGCACCTTCGCGCGGTTTGCCGATGATTGTTAGATGAACGTCTCGTTCGGTGCGAAGTTTTGCCAAGGCTTCGAGCAAAAATGAAAGGCCTTTGAGCGCGACATCGGCCGATGCAGTCGTGATCAGATGTCCTGGCTTTCTTTGAATCGACGCTATTGGTTTGAATAGATCTGGGTCGACGCCGACGGGAACGAGTCTCATGCGATCGCGAGACACACCCATGTCGGTGTGAATGTCGTTGATTGAGTTTTCGCTCACGACCACCACTCGGGGCATCTTGCTGGCGACACGACCTTGCATCCAGACGAATGAATACCAGCGACCTATTGCGCGACGCTTCCACCAGGTTGGGGTGTGGGCCATTTCTAGGGCCCGATCTTTTGTGATTGGATGATGAAGGGTGACAATTGTCGGAATAATTTTTTCGATTTTTAAAATCGACGAACCCAGACACTGGTTGTCATGGACTAGATCAAACTCGTTTATGCGTTGGCGCAAGGCCCGGTGGGCGCGCATGCTGAAAGAAAGTGGTTCGCCGAAAGTGCCTTTGAGAAACAGCGCCGCTTCGACCAAATTTGGCCAAGTGTTTAACTCCCAATATGCGGGAAATCTGCCCGGATGATGGTCATTGAAAATGTCAAGGCTCGGAAGTTTGTGAAGTTGAATTCTTTCGTCGATAATCGGATACGGCTGGCCACTGAATACTTCGACATGGTGCCCCAGGTCAACCAAGGCCTTGGTTAGGTGGCGCGAATAGACACCTTGGCCACCGACGTGGGGCTTGCCGCGATAAGTGAGATAGGCAATTCGAATCGGACCGTTGATATCAAACGGTTTTGTCATCAGAAAATCCTACCGTGACATGTTTCAGTCGCTCTTTGGTTTGTTGCTGTTATCTGGTTATCGAAAGTCGCATGAACTTTTTGAGAGGTGCGCCTGGTGTGACAACAAATGGTTGAAGATTAAAACCGTTTGGTGGCCCAGACTGAGGTTCGACACAAATTGCATGCAATGTCTGGTCATAGACGACCCAGTGTGAGCAATCACTTTCAATAGTCAAGAAGATTGCCTCATCAAAAATAATTTTTGGTGCTTTTGTTGAGCCCGTGAAACAATCGTCGTAAGGCCCAGCAGGTGGGGCGACTTTCGCTCCGGTCGGAATGCCGAACGAGTCTCGTTCATACATTGTTTCAAAGTTGGTTTCGATGCGACATGGTCGAGCAAACCACGGGTGCCAACCGACCTGTCCGGGCATTTTTGGGTCGGTTGTTTTCAATTCAAGTGAAAAGCTCAGCAAATTTTCTTCGAGCGAAATTGTTTGCGTCAAAGAACCGTGAAAGGCAAAACGATCACCCAGATCTATTTGCATTATCACCCTCGCAGATGAAGATTCGACCACGCTGAATGGTCTATCGAACACGGTGCCATGAATAGCATGCGGAGGCAAATTGATTTCGAGTTGATAGTCCTTCGAATCAAAAACAAATTTGCCGTCTCGCACTCGACCCGCATATGGCGCCATCGGATACGACCCCCACTTCTGCGGGTTCGCTTCACCATTTTGAGTTATCAAGAGTTCTCGACCGTAAGCGACCAGCGAAGAAACTCGACCACCAAGTTGAGGTTCGATAGTGCAGCGGATGTTCTTGCTCTGCAGAATCGTTTCGTCGTTGCTCATGGTTGAGTTTTAAATTTTCGTCGCCTTGGTGACAAAAGAATCAAGGCGATAATTAGCAGGGCGATTAAAGGCGCATCACCGGTTTGCGAATAAATAGTTCTGCCAGACTGCAGTGGTGCATCAACAACGATGGTTTGGGCCAGACCAACGCCAATGCGCGAGGTGATTTCACCATCTGGTGAAATGACTGCGCTGAATCCTGTTGTTGCTGCTTGAAGCAACCACCGTCCTGTCTCTCGCGCTCGAAGCGAGTTGGTCGCGAGTTGTTGAGACTGAAGAACGGTGCCCGTGTAACTCGAGCCATTTGTCGGGTTAAACAAGAGTCGGCCACCCGCTTCGATCCCGCTGTTTGCTCGACCAGCGAAAAAAGCCTCCCAAGATATGACAACTGCAATAGGGTTTGAGCCAATTTTGATGACTGCCGGCTCTTTGCCTGCGACCGCATCGCTCGGTATGCGCTCAATCGGGGCGCCAATTGCACCAAGAATTTTGCGAAGACCCTCGGGCACATATTCACCGAATGGAACCCTGCGCACCTTGTCATATCGCGATGTGATTTCGCCTGTGGGCTCAACCACAACTTGGGCGTTGGTGAATCGCTTTGGGCCGGCATCTTCGGTGATGCCGACGATGAAGTCAGCATCGATATCACCTTAGGTGCCGGCCCTAA
>CAYOVI010000041.1:267-12767 GCA_964407365.1 uncultured Ferrithrix sp. | reverse complement strand
GTCTAATAGGTTGCTCACTTTTGATTGCCGCATGCTCTTTTGCCCTGGTGCCGATCGTCTCGGGTCGAATAATTTTGGCGATTTCATTTTTATTGTTTGGCGCAGCCGTCTCGACTTCGGATGTCGGCTGCAACACGCTCATCGTCTGGGAACTAAAAGAAAAAGTCGGCCCGAGACTCGCTCTCATGCACACGATGTTTGGCGTCGGTGCGATTGTGAGCCCGTTGATAGTGCGCGCCTCAGATGAGATTCGCGGCGACGCAGCCATCGCCTATTGGTTTGCAGCTGTTGCTATTGGAGTCATCGCAATAATCATTTTTCTGCATGAAGCACCAGTCGACCCCCACCTAGAAACTCGAGAAACCAAAGGCGACATCTCAAAAAAACAAATCGCCCTGATCGTGATGTTCTTTTTGGCATATGTCGCTGTCGAGGTCGTGTTCGTCACTTGGATCTACACCTACGGAATAAAGGCCGGTCTAACCAAGAACGAATCGGCGGTTCTCACATCAACATATTGGGTTGGCTTCATGCTCGGTCGCGTCGCGACGGTGTTTTTGGCTCGAAAAAGCCATGGCATATTCTTCATTCAGCTCGGTGCAACGATCAACATCGCAGTTTGCGTGATGCTCTATTTGCGTGTCGACTCGTTGTTGTTGCCATGCGCAATCATCTATGGACTTGCCGCCGCGCCACAGTTTCCGTTGATGTTTGGTTTTATCGGCAACCGCACCTCGCTCTCGGGCAAGATGACAGCCCGCATTGTCGGCACTGCTGGCGTCAGTTCGACGACTCTTCCCTGGCTTGCCGGACAATTTCTTGAGCGTGTGGGCTCTTGGACTTTTCCTGTCTTTCTAGCCTGCACGGCAGCAACTGTTTTTGTTGGCACGAAATTAATCACCAACAGTTTTGGCGTGCCGATACACGTATCCAAAACAAATGACTAAAACTGATTTTTAACTTTGACCAACTCGGCGCATTTCATCGCGAATCTCTCGCATGCCAATTGGCCTTATTTTCTTCTCATTCAACCAGGCCAAATGTCTGGCTGAACCAAAAATCTCATGTTCTCGCGTTCGAACATGAAACTGTCGTGGTTCTATCACCTCGACTTCACCTGGGGCGTTTGGGTGCAACGCCGCAAAGGTCAAGCCCCCATGATCTTGATCGAACATTTTTTCATATGCATCATCGCCTAGGTTCATCGACGAAGGTCGAGCAAAGTCGGTCTCAAGAACTCGCTCAAAAATCGGCATGTTTTTGCTCTTTGCGAGTTCGACGAAAGCTGCGAACTGGTCGTCGCTCACCCCGACGATATGGTTGTTGGGGCCATAAAGCGAGAGCAATCTCGTGATCAACACCGGCAATTTATATTCGACGCCAAGTTGAATATAAATCTCACAGAATTCTGGCGACAATGTTGCTCCCATGTGGGCGTCAAGGTGCGTCACATCAAAGCCACTGGCTATCGCAAGCTCAATCTGGGCGCGCAATTCGACACTCACTGCCTCTAGATTTGCGTGTCTTCGCACCGACGAAACATCTCGCCACATGAAGCCGTCGTCGTCGACTAGACCGGTTGACTTTGAGGTGTCGCTTATTGGGCGCCACCGATAAAACTCTTTTTCTGCGGTCAGGGTCAAATGAACCCCGAGGTCGAGTTTCGAATTAGATCTGGCCATCGACGCAGCCTCGGCAAACCAAGGACACGGCACCATGACCGAACCACTGGTGATCGAACCCAAAACTGAAAGTTCCAAGAACGCCACGTTGGCCCCATGGCACATGCCGACGTCGTCTTGATGCAGAACTATCTTGTCGTTGAATTGTTCGTACAAATTAAATAGCCACCTTTGCTCCGCTATGGGCCGATCGAATTGCCGCATGGCCAATCTGGGTGGATCGCGCGCTGTCTTGACCCGATGGAACTTTCATCGAACCGTTGCCTCGAATCGCCTGAACAAAAGCCGTCAGCTGGTTTTCGACACCAGCCGCGGTTGCATCTGAGACTTGCGAACCAGCAACCTCAACCACGCCATCTTTGTTGGCGAGTCGAGTGCGACCGGTCGGCAAGAGATCTATGAAGATTGCACCTTCGCTTCCGAGAATCTCGGTGCGCACATCGTCGCCATATCGACAATTTCGCGACAGATCAACAAAAGCGCGGCGCGATCCGGCAAACTCGATGACTAGGCACAAGTTGTCGACATCACCGACGGCCTCGAGCGACTTGTCGACAATCGGCAACTTCCATGCCATGACTGACAAAGCTGGCTCACCAAAAAACCACTCTGCCAAGTCATATTCGTGAACGCCACAGTCAATGGCCAAACCACCACTGACCTCTGGGTCGCAAAAACTCGCGGGTGGTGAGTTTGCATCCCACTGTGACAAACGAATGAAAAGTGGTTCACCTATCGCCCCATTTTCTAAAAGAGACTTTGCAGCGACCCACGGCGGCGAGAATCGACGCCAATGCCCGATCTGCAGAACCAGATTTCGCGACTTGGCTTTTGATGCGAGGTTATTTGCAATTTCAACGTTCAGAGCCAAGGGTTTTTCACAGAGCACATGCAGGTTCTCGCTCAATGCCAGATCGACCATCTCGTCGTGCAACGGTGTTGGCGAAGCGATCAGAACTGCCTCTAGACCCGGATGCTTTATCGCTTGACGAAAATCGGCAAAGGTCGCAACACCCAAAAAAGTCTTTTTGGCATGCTCAATCGACTGCAACGAGGGGTCTGCAACCGCTACAACTTCTATTGAATTCAACTTTGCCAATGCGTTTGCATGCACGCGACCCATTCGACCCAAACCAATCAATAACAACTTGAGTCGACTCATGAGCGGCGAATATCTGAAACTTTTACCATGCGCTTTTCTCGCGCCGAAACTTCGCAGGCAATAGCGACACAAATGCCACTTCGAGCAGATTCTGGGCTGCACGGGTTGCCACGCTTGCCCGAGAGCCAATCGATATAGGCGCGAGTTTCGTGCTTGAATGCCTCTCTGAATCTGTCGACAAAACCCGAATAGGGTTTATCGCTCAATTGAATGCCGGGGTCCAGAAGTTTCAGTGGTGTGCGCGGTGCAAAACCCGCACTGATCGAGTCTTTCGAACCAAAAACCTCGAATCTCACGTCGTGACCTCGAGGGTCGTGTCGAGTGCCCGAGATGCTGATCTGTACACCCGACTCGGTCATAGCGTGAATCAGTGAAACGTCGCCGTCGTCAAACTCGGCATATTGCTTGAACTCTCGCACGAGTCTCGATGCGTAAACCTCTGAGATTTTTTCTTGGCACAACCACTCGGCCAAATCAAAATCATGTACGTGCAAGTCTCGATAAATGCCCCCGCTACCTGCAAGAAATTCACGAGACGATGGCTCGATGTCGTTAGACATGAATCGCAAGTGATACAGGGTGCCCAACTTGCCATTTTCGATTAATTTTTTTGCCTCGGCAATCGGCGGGTCGAATCGACGCTGAAAACCGACTTGCATCTCGGCACCAGATTTTTTGAGATGATTCAAGACCGAGTCTGTCTGGTTCAATTCGAGGGCGATCGGTTTTTCACAAAAAATTTTCCTTCCAGGGCCGATCACTAATTCGAGTGCGGTCGCATGGTGCGACGTTCCCGTCGTGACGACAAACGAGTCGAATTGCTCTGGCCGAAATTTATCTTCTGCGATTACACCCACGCCAAATTTGGCGCCTAACGCCTCGGCTTTTTTTGGCGATCGATTGATCACAGCGATCTCGGTTATTCGCGGGTCGCCAACCATATCTTCAATTCGAATCTCAGCCATTCGACCAGCACCCAAAACCGCTATGCGCATTTAAGAAAACTAGTCGCTTCGATCATTGCACGGCAATAAAACTGCGCGAGTTGCCTAAACTCAAGTCGGTGAATAACACAGTCGTCACAGTCGGTCGGGTCAGTGTCGACCTCTACGGACTCGAATCAGGTGCTGCATTTTCTGGCGAGCAGACATTTTCTAAAAGTGTCGGCGGAAGCCCAAGCAACGTCGCCGTTGCGGCGGCAAAACTTGGCAATCATGCCGTCTTGTTGACAAAGGTTGGTGCCGACCCGTTAGGTCAATACATAATTGGCAAACTCAATTCTTGGGGTGTTGATACCAAGTTCGTGTCATCTGAGCCAAATGGCTTGACACCAGTCGTGCTTGCAGCGCTCGACCCACCAGAAGACCCAAAGTTGATTTTTCACCGCCAACCAAACGCCCCAGATACCACGATTGATGCCGGTTCGATACCGAACGATCTGGTCGAAAATTGTGCAGTTTTTTGGATGAGCGGTTGCGCACTCGCCAATGGTGAAACCGCCAAATCTTCTTTCAAATGGCTTGCCCGCCGCAACCGAAAACGACACACGGTCATAGATCTCGACTACCGACCGAGCTTTTGGGCTTCGATCAAAGATGCAGGGGTCGCCGCACGACAAGCGATCGCACACTGCTCTGTGGTTGTTGGCAATCGAGCCGAATGCGAGATGGCAATCGGCAAGACGGACCCTGATGCAATTGCCGACACGCTTCTCGGCGACGGCGTTGAACTTGCGATAGTCAAACTCGGGGCCGAAGGTGTGATGCTGGCAACGGCAACTGAACGTGTGCGCATTGCGCCATGCAAAATCAAACTTGTCTGTGGGCTCGGTTCTGGAGATGCATTCGGTGGTGCACTCGCACATGGTCTGATTCGCGATTGGTCGCTAAGAGAAATCGGCGAGTTCGCCAATGCCGCTGGTGCTTATGTGGCCACAAAACTCGCTTGCGCAGACGCCATGCCAACAGAGCTGGTTCTGCGCGACTTCATCGCCGAGCAGAAAAAAATTTAGAATCTCGCGAACATGTCAAACTTGCTGAGCGACACCAAATATGGCGAACTTGTTCGGGCCAGACTCAAACACCCAGACTCGTTTCGAAAGGCCCTCGTCGATCGCAAACGTCGAAAACTAATCGGCAAAGACGGCCGGCTGTTGATTGTCGCTGCCGACCACACCGCTCGGGGCATCATCTCTGCAGGCGAAGAAAAATATGTGATCGCCAATCGCCGTCTGCTTCTTGAGCGGTTGCTTCTCAGTTTGTCAAACCCCAATGTCGACGGCGTACTCGCCAGTGCCGACATCGTCGAAGAACTGGCGTGGTTGGGTGCCCTCGAATCAAAACTTGTTTTCGGCACGATGAATCGTGGCGGATATCTCGGCACCATGTGGGGTCTCGACGATCCGATGACTGCATATGACGCTGACAGCATTGCCGAACTTGGTCTAGATGCGGGCAAAGTTTTGGTGCGTTTCGAAGACACCGACCCGGGTGTCGGTCGCACGATCGAATATGTGGCCGAAGCGATGCGCCTGCTAGCCGAGCGCAAAATCGTTTGTCTAGTCGAACCACTGCCATACAAAAAAGATGAAAATGGCATGCCGACCCTCGACAGGTCTACCGACAGACTTGACAAGATTGTCTCGATCACGACGGGTTTCGGCTCAACTGCGAGCTATACCTGGCTCAAACTGCCCGCATGGACACACCCCACGACCTTGAGCCAATCGACAACCTTGCCAATTATGTTGCTAGGTGGCGACCCCGGCAAAAACTTAGATGCAACATTCGACGAATGGCAATCTCGATTGCAAATCTCGAATGTCATCGGTTTGGTCGCTGGTCGACCACTGCTCTTCCCTTTCGACGATGACGTCGACAAATCGATCAATCGCGCAGTGAAACTTGTGCATGGTTAGACGGGCCGAGAAATGACTAATTCTTCAGGTTGGTATTTTCCGACCGGTTCACTCGCCACTCAGGATCGACCCCTGGCACTCGACGCAAAACGTGCGGGCTGGACATATTGCGGCATCGACGTCTATTCGTTTTCATCGACGAATAGGAAAATTGAACTTGACCTCGGCAATCGTGAAGCAGTCATCGTGCCACTTTCAAGTTTGTCTCTCGAGATTCAACATGGGGCAAAGAAATATTCACTCACAGGTCGACCCGGGGTCTTTGCCGCAGTTGCCGATTGGTTCTATGCACCAGTCGGTGCAAAGTTGACGTTGGTCGCAGAGTCGGGCGAGGTCGCAGTCTGCACGGCGATTGCAACCAAAGAATTTGCTGCCCACCATGGTTTGGCAAACGCAGTGCCCGTCGAACCACGCGGTGCTGGCTTTGCCACGCGACAAGTCAACAACATCGCCACGCCAGATTCGTTTTCGAATGCCGATCGCATCATCATCTGTGAAGTGCTGACCCCGGGCGGCAATTGGTCATCATGGCCACCTCATCGTCACGACGGAATTGCTGGTTGCCCAAACATGAACGAAGAGATCTATTACTTTCGCATTGGCAAACAGAACTCAGACCACGGTGACAGCGAAGGACGCGGCTATTTTCACGCCTACACAGTCGACAAGAAAGTCGACGACACTCTGACCATTTGCGACGGCGACGTTTATATTTTACCCGCGGGTTATCACGGCCCTTCAATTGCCGCACCCGAATACCCGATGTATTTCTTGAATGTCCTGGCGGGGCCGGCACCCGAGCGCACCATGGCTTTTTGTGACGACCCGAGCCACCACTGGATTCGTGATTCATGGAAGAGCCAAGATCAAGATCCTCGTGTGCCGATGACTTCAGCGCACGGTCGACTAACAAAGTAGAAACAACGGAGACAACATGAAAAAACGAATCGGTATCGCAGTTTTGGGGCTCGGGTGGATGGGCCAGGCCCACAGTCGCGCAGCCCTGCGCATTGCATCGCTGTTTCCAGATGCCAAGTTCAAACCAGAACTTGTCGTTTGCGCCGACGTCGAACAAACCAGGCGTGACCGCGCCGTCAACGACTTTGGTTTCAAACGTGCGGTGCCAAGTTTTGAAGAGGCGGTTTCGGCAAAGGATGTCGACGCCGTTTGGGTGACTGCACCCAACATGCTGCACGTACCGATGATCACCGCGGCAGCAGCGGCAGGCAAGGCGATATTCAGCGAGAAACCAATTGGTGGCACACCAGCCCAAACCGTCGAGGCGTTTAAAATTGCATCAAAGCATCAGACCGCAACCGGCGTGGGCTACAACTATTTGTGGTCGCCACTCGTAATGCACGCCCGCGAACTGATCGCCAGTGGCGCTATCGGCAGGGTCACCCATTATCGCGGCCGATTCTTGTCGATGTATGGCAGCGACGAACTTGGTTTGCTGACCTGGCGTTTCAAGTTTGCCCAAGCCGGCTATGGCGTAACGAGCGACATTCTCAGTCATTCGGTTTCTCTCGCCCATTTTTTGGTCGGTGAAATCGCTGAAGTGACTGGCATGAAGAACAATACGATCACGCATCGACCCCTGCCCACTGGTGCAGCCAGTCACTATGGTCGAGGCAAAGCCAGCGATCCCAAAGGCGAGGTTGAAAACGAAGACTTCGCGTCGATGCTGTGCACTTTCAAAAATGGCGCGACCGGCACGTTTGAAACAAGTCGCTCGATGGTCGGCCCAGAAAGCCAAAACGCATTCGAGGTCTACGGCACCGAAGGTGCACTTTCATGGAATCTAGAGAAGCTCAACGAACTGCAGTTCTACAAACGCGAAGACGGCGTCAACACCGGATACAAGACGATTTACGGCGGCGACAGATTTCCGTTTCATGGGGCATTTGCACCCGGCATGGCCAATGCAATTGGCTTTGAAGATCTCGTAGCCATCGAAGATCTGAATTTCATGGACTGCCTTGCAACTGGTGAGCGTTATTCACCGGGTTTCAAAGAGGCCGTCGATGTCGTCAGTGTGCAACAAGCACTGATCAACTCGTGGTCGTCACGAAAGTGGGAGCCAGTCGTCGACCTGACCAAATAATCGCGACACGCGATCGTTTTATTCTTCGTCTAAAAAAGCGCGCAAATTGTTGTTGCTGCTGGCATGGCGCAACCTTGCCAAAGTTTTTTGCTCAATCTGGCGAACACGCTCGCGTGTGACTTTCATTTTGTCGGCGACCTCTTCGAGCGTGTAAACGCGATCAAACTGCCCAATACCAAACCTCATAGCCACAATTTCCTGCTCGCGTTCGGGCAAATCATTTAGGGTCTTTTCGACGACCTCGCGCAACTGCGAACGCTCTGTAGAACTAATCGGGTCATTTTCATCTGGGTCGGCAATCGTGTCGCCCACCGTCAGGTCATCGGTGTTTTGGCCGACTGGCGCATCGAGGCTGGTCGTCGGTATGGCCAACTGCATGATGTCGAGCAGTTTTTCGACCGTCAAACTACTTCGAACGGCAACTTCTTCGGGCGATGGCATGCGACCCAGTTCGGCCGTCAAATCTCGTTCAGCACGTTGCACTCGATTGACAACTTCCATCATGTGCCCCGGAATGCGAATGTTTCGACCCTGGTCGGCAAGTGCGCGGGTCATCGATTGTCGTATCCACCAAGTTGCATATGTCGAAAATTTGAAACCTTTTTCGTAGTCGTATTTATCGGCAGCATGCATCAAGCCGATGTTGCCCTCTTGGATCAGATCGGCAAGTTGCAACTCTTTTCGGTCGTATCTGCGAGCCACCGACACCACCAGTCGCAAGTTGGCCCGAACCATATGGTCTTTTGCCTTCTCGCCGTCTTTCATGGTTCGCTGCAACTTGCGACGCTCGGCAAAACTGAGTTCTTTTTTCGATGCTTCAAGTTTTTGGTGGGCAGATATGCCCATTTTTATTTTCTTGCCGAGTTCTTTTTCTTCTTCTGCCGTCAGCAAGGGCACCTGACCGATCTCGCTTAGATACAGGCGAACCGAATCGGACCCGATCGTGTCTTTAGCCGCCGATGTCGTCACTCATGCTCCCCGACTCGAATGTTCAACCAACTGAGCAATTGCTCTGCAGATGATTCTGCCATATTTGGGACTTCCAAATTTTCAAGCAACAGTCGCGCCGCTCGATCTATTTGAATCTGTTCGGGGTCGGCCAAACTAACCCTGTTAGCAAGTTCTCGCCTGACGGCAGCAGAAAGCAAGTTCCAGGCTTCTTTCACGGGTTGCGACTCGACATCGGCAACTGCTGCGCGTTCGAGAACTTCGCGGGCTTCGGGGTCGGCAAGTTCAAGTGCCTTGGCAATGTCGCCGAGCGCGGCACCTGCAGCCAAATAAGCACGACGATTCACTTCGTCTGTGAACAAAGCTTCAGACAACCAGTCGGCGATTTCATCCCAATGCGAAAACATCAACGCCAAAACCACGAATTCGGCCGACTCGCTCAATTTGTTTGTCGGGGTCGTCGAAATCGAAACCGTCGGGTTTCTCGTGCGGCGCTCGGCGAGTTTCACGAGGTCAACAACGGGAATACCGACATGTGTGGCCACTTGGCCCGCATAGATTTTTCGCACGTTCGTGTCGGGGTGTTCGTTGATCACCGACATCGCTTGCTCGGCGGTTCGCGATCTGGCCTCTGGTGAAGCCACCGAACCAGCATCAAGCACCCGCTGCAAACGAAAACCCAAAAATGGCTGGGCACTCGCCACTGCTTTTGCCAATGAGTCTGGGTCGCTGTTGGCCAAGTCGCCAGGGTCTTTGCCTTGCGGAAAATGTGCCACGCCAACTTCGACTTTGTAACGTTGTTCCCACTCATAAAAGCGCGCCGCAGCGCCCTGACCAGCGCTGTCTGCATCAAAGGCCAAAACAACTTTTTTCGCAAAACGTTTCAAAAGTCGCACGTGGTCTTCGGTCAACGCGGTGCCACAAGTTGCCACCGCCCTGCGCACGCCACTGCGATGAAAACCAATCACATCGGTGTATCCCTCGCAGACGATCACCTCATCTGCGGCCACAATCTCGGCTTTTGCCCAGTTCAGTCCGTAGAGCGTTTTGCTTTTGGCATAAATCGCTGTCTCTGGCGAATTTTTGTATTTTGCCGGATCTTTGCTGCCGGGCAAGATTCTGCCGCCGAAGGCAACGGGCTCACCCGAGTCACGAAATATCGGAAACATCACCCGAGCCCTAAACGAATCTTGCGTTTTCCCTCGCTTGTTGATGAAACCCAAGCCCGTGTCACGCAACAGATCTGTCGAAACGCCGAGCTCGCGCGACAGAGCGTCCCAGTCGTCGGGTGCCCAGCCAAGTTTGAATTCTCTGGCGACCTCGCCCGACAAACCTCGCTCGCGCAAATAATCGCGCGCCGCGCGCGCATCGGGTGCTTTCAACAGGCGGTCGTGATACCACTCGACTGCTTGCGACATTATTTCTGTGAGCTGTTTCGAGCGTTGACGATCTTTGCTTTGACCCCCAGATGTATATGTCAGCTGATATCCGGCTTTGCCCGCGATGTGTTCGATCGCCCCAACAAAGTCAAGATGTTCGATTTCTTGAATGAACTTGAAGACATCTCCTGAAGCCCCGCAACCAAAACACTTGTAGCGCCTGGTCTCTTCGCGAACGTTGAACGAACCAGACTTTTCGGCGTGAAACGGGCAAAGACCAACCCAGTTGCGACCGACGCGACGCAACTGCACATATCCCTGAATCGTGTCGACAATCGACACAGTTTCACGCAACCGCTCAATATCGGTATCCGCAATCGCCACGCCCGAAGGCTAGTTGATAGGTGTTATTTAGACCTTTTTACGGTCTTTGATAATCGAGGCCACGATGCCAGTGGTCAAAACCGTGACGATGATTCCAAGCGAAATTGGCACTGGTATGTGATACCAAATCGCAATCGACATTTTGACGCCGACATAAATCAATAGCAGCGAGATCGTGTGTGGCATGTAAACGAATCGTTCGCGCATATCGGCCAGCAAGAAATAAAGCGCTCGCAAACCCAAAATTGCAAACGCATTTGATGCAAAGACAATGAACTGCTCGCGACTCACCGCCAAAACCGCGGGCACCGAATCGACTGCAAAAATCACGTCTGAGACTTCGATAACGATCAACACGGCCAAAAGTGGCGTTGCCATGCGATGCCCGTTGACCATCGTGAACATCTTTTGACCGTCATAGTGGTCGACAGAGGGCACGAATCGCTTGAAAAGTTTCATCGTGCGCATCTCAGAGGGGTTGCCCTCGTCGTCGCCCGACTTGACGATTTTGACCCCCGTGTAAATCAAGAAGATGCCAAATACAAGCAACAAGAATTGAAAGCGCGTAATCACAGCGACACCGACGAGAATAAACACGAAACGCATCACGAGTGCGCCGAAAATTCCCCAAAACAGCGTGCGGTGCTGATACTCTCGCGGCACCTTGAAATGAGCAAATATCATCGCCCAGACAAACACGTTGTCGACCGAGAGACTCTTTTCGATCAAATAACCCGACAAATATTCGATCGCTGATGCCGTGCCCTCACCCTGACCAGAAAACATCCATGCGATGACCCCGGTGAATGCAAGCCCGAGTGCGACCCAAACCGCACTTTCAATTGCAGCCTCGCGAATGCCAATTACATGAGCCTTGCGATGAAACACCAGCAGGTCAATCAATAAAGCGCCCGCGATGATGACCAGGAGCATCGGCCACCCCCACGAAGGGATGACGACGTCGACGAAATTTTCTTTTTCTGCGCCTGCTGCAAACAACATATTCAACATGTGTAACTTTTTCGACCTTTCGGGTGATGAACCGCAACTTTTGTTTCGGTTGTACTTCCCCCGATGATCGCTTACCAATCGGCAAGTCGGGCTATGACTTCTATTCTAAACCCTCACCCACCTCACCACCAAGCACCCCAATGCCACAAAATGAGCGCTAGCTACCTCGCTAGCAATTCTCGCTCACATTTCACAAACTAAACTTCGCCAAGTGAATCTGAAATCCAAACTCCCCAAGCGAATTCAAAAATACGCCAGCTTCGGCATCTTCCCGAAAATTATCCTCACGCCGTTTGCACTTCTAACGGTTGCGGTTTTTATCGCCTTACGTCCGTTTGTGAAGGTGCAGGTTTACAAGGTCCACGATTGGCGCATCGGACATTTTGCCACAAACACCGAATTGAGACGACTTGCCGATCTATCACACAATGCGAATCAAAATATGAAGCACTTAACAATTTATTACTTCGGAAGTAAAACTTCATCTAATCAATTTTTGACTCGATTTTGGAAGAGAATTCTTCCATCTGTTTCTGGTCATTGGGGGTGGATGCTCAATGAAATCTCCTCTAAAACCTCTAACCATAATTCAACTTCATCGTCAACGAATATTGACCTAGAAAGCCTTTTGAGTAATTCAACTATCCCAAATTTTTTTTCTGACGACGAACAAATTGAAGGAAATAATTTTATTGAGAAGCATTGTTCTCAAAGCAAGTTCGTTTGCTTGAATGTTCGAGATTCCGAATACTTAAATCAAATTCGAGGGCGTAATTTTGATCACCACAATTATCGAGACTCAGACATTAAAAGTTATATTGCGGCAGCAGAAACTTTAGCTGAAATGGGTTACACGGTTTTCCGCATGGGAGCGATTGTCAAAGAACCGCTTGTTTCAAAACACCCACGAGTG
>CAYOVI010000041.1:0-226 GCA_964407365.1 uncultured Ferrithrix sp. | reverse complement strand
TTCGACGGCCAATGATTTGGGTTAATCATCTACCAATTTTTGACGCCTCGGGATTGACTTTGCCAATTAATATTTTTCCAAAGAAACTTGTGAATAAGAACTCTAGAAGTTTAATCACTCTTTCGGATGCGATAGACAAAAATATTTATGATCAATTAAGAACGCAGGCTTATCTGGACGCGGGGGTGGAGATAAGAGATTTGACTTCGGAAGAGCTGGTTGAGGC
>CAYOVI010000040.1:9360-13375 GCA_964407365.1 uncultured Ferrithrix sp. | reverse complement strand
CCGGCACACCTTCGGGAGTCGGTGCTGGACGAACACCACCTAGGTTTTTGCGCAACGGCGACGTTGTCGAGACCATCATTGAAAACCTCGGCACCCTGCGCAACACCTGCTGTTAAATTTCGAGCATCACTAGAGACAAAACTCATGAGCCATTGTGGCGAACGAGTTCAAATTCGGTGTAGGCCGACACTCCCATTTCACTGTCAAGACCAGCAATTTCGTCGGCCGCGCTAGAACGAATGCCTCCCTTGGTCAAGCGATTTTGCAACTTGAAGAACCCGTAAGACAAGCCAAAATTAACGATCAGAATTGTCGCTGCACCCAAAACTTGTGCGCCCAATTGACCCCAGTTGCCATCGATTAGACCTGAAATGCCAGTTGAGTTAGAGCCATTCCATCCTGCACCATATGAACCGTTGGCAAAAATGCCCACTGAAAGCAAACCGAACATGCCACAGACTCCGTGCACGCTGATTGCCCCACAAGGATCATCAATGCGCAAACGCTCTTCGACGAAATAGGTTGACTCAATCACCAATACTGCAGCCAGAGAACCAATAACTGCTGCCGCCCACGGTGCCACAAATGCACACGGTGCGGTAATCGCCACGAGACCAGCGAGCATGCCGTTGATCAGCATCGCGGGATTTGGCTTGCCGGTGCGACGAGTGATCCAAAACATTGACACGACTGCACCGAAGGCCCCTGAGATTGCCGTATTTGTTGCCACAGTGGCGAATTGAACGTCAGTCGCCGAAAGAGTCGAGGCTGCATTGAACCCAAACCAACCAAACAACAAAATGAATGTGCCCAGCATCGCCATCGGCAAATGGTGACCAGGCATCGGCAGCGACTTGCCATCGCTCGAATATTTGCCGATGCGAGGCCCAAGCACCATCGCCCCAGCAAGAGCGGCCACACCACCTGTCATGTGCACAACGCCCGAACCAGCAAAGTCGACATAACCCGCCCCGAGCGACATCGTCGCCCAAGTTTTCGACAACCATCCGCCACCCCATGTCCAAGCGGCAATGACCGGATAATAAATCGCACCGCAAAACAATCCCCACATCACAAAACTGTTCCAACGCCAGCGCTCAGCCATCGAACCCGTGGGTATCGTCGCAGTCGTATCCATGAAGGCGGTCATGTACAAAAAGAAACCAAGCAGCGCTGGCGTGATGTTCGGACCCGATAGAGCCCAGCCTCCACCCCAAGCAAAAACCCAATTGCCTGAGCCGATCAATGCCTGCCCAACCGGATTGTCAAGACCCATTGCTCCATAGCTAAAACCGCCGAATGCAAGCGGAAACCCGACGAAGAAGAATGCAACAAATCCAAGGCCAAATATCGCAAAATTCGTGCTGACAACATGCGCGGCATGCTTTGCACGGCAAAAACCGGTTTCGACAAGTGCAAAACCAGCCTGCATAAAGACCACAAAGGCAGCGCCAATCACCACCCATAGAAGTGAAATTTGTGCGCCTAGAACTGTTATGTCTGAACTCATTTTTCCCCATTTCCATTGACCGAACATTTGCAAGACCGCGCCCCAAAGAGCACGTGCACGACGCTGTGACTCGCGACAAACTAAAGCATCATTGTTTCGTCACTGTCTAAGAATTGTTACGGCAGTGTAGATTTTTAGTCGCCGGGTTAACTTTTTGTATATTTCCCCGAATTAGGATGTAAAAATGACAACTTCAGCCACTCGTTCAAAGGCATATCTCGACGATCGCGCACACGTTTTTCATTCGTGGTCGGCCCAGGGCACGCTCGACCCAGTGGACTTGGTGGGTGGCGAAGGTTCATATTTTTGGGACTCAAACGGCAAAAAATATCTGGATTTTTCAAGCCAACTCGTCAACTTAAATATTGGTCACCAGCACCCGAAATTGATTGCCGCGATTCAAGAGCAGGCAGCAAAACTTTGCACGGTTGCGCCACAGTTCGCCAACGAGGCACGCAGCGAAGCGGCACGACTGATAACTGAACTTGCACCCGGAGATCTAAATATGGTGTTCTTCACCAACGGTGGTGCAGAAGCGGCCGAATATGCGGCGCGCATGGCAAAGCTTCACACGGGTCGACACAAAATTTTGACGGCTTATCGCTCATACCACGGTTCGACTGCGGGTGCGATTGCCCTCACGGGTGACCCACGCCGATGGCAAAACGAAACCGGCGCCTCTGGTGCCGTCAAGTTCTGGGGTCCGTATCCGTATCGTTCGGCATTTCACTCGACTAGCGATGCACAAGAGTGTCAGCGTGCCCTCGAGCATCTTGAACAAGTCTTGATGGTCGAAGGTCCGCACACGGTTGCAATGATCGCCCTCGAAACGGTCGTGGGCACCAACGGCATCTTGGTG
The DNA here is from genome assembly GCA_964407365.1 of uncultured Ferrithrix sp. Lineage (GTDB taxonomy): Bacteria > Actinomycetota > Acidimicrobiia > Acidimicrobiales > Ilumatobacteraceae > BACL27. The sequence goes on along the minus strand of CAYOVI010000040.1, from coordinate 11,006 downwards.
CCACCAGATGGATATCTTCAGGGAGTTCGTGATTTGTGCAACAAGCACGGCATCGTGATGATGTGCGATGAAGTTATGGCAGGTTTTGGGCGTTGCGGTGAATGGTTTGCCGTCAACAAATGGAATGTCACCCCTGACTTGATCTGCTTTGCCAAAGGCGTCAATTCGGGATACGTGCCTCTCGGCGGTGTGATCATCAGCCAAAAGATCGCCGACACTTTCAAAGACCGAATGTTTCCTGGTGGTCTGACCTATAGCGGTCACCCCCTTGCGTGCGGTGCTGCGGTTGCATCGATCAACATCTTCAAGCAAGAAAAAATCGTCGAACACGCTCGCATGCTCGGCAAAGATGTGATTGGTCCGGCTCTTGAAAAGCTCAAAGCCAAGCACCCAAGCGTTGGCGATGTGCGCGGTTTAGGCGTCTTTTGGGCAATCGAATTAGTCAAGAATCGTGAGTCTCGAGCACCCTACGTGCCATACAACGCAACTGGCGCCGATGCCAAACCGATGCTCGAACTCGCCGCTGCCTGCAAAGAGCGAGGTCTATGGCCATTCACGCACTTCAACCGCATGCACGTCGTTCCCCCGTGCAATACGCCAGTTGAAGATGTCAAGGCTGGTCTTGCAATCATCGACGAAGTTCTCGACATCGCCGACAAACACTGCAATAACTGACTAATAGCTTCTAGCAAGCACCTGATTGCGTGAATAAAAAGCTCACCGTTCTAGCCGATCGGCCATTGAACGTGCCGAGCACTTTTCGACTTGACCCGACGAATAAAAACTATGCAAAAATAATCGCTGCTCACGATGACGCACTCGCAAAAAATAATGATGGCTACATCGACCCGATCAATTCACTTTTTGTGCTCACCGCGGCAACCTTGAAAGACCGCGGGTTCTGCTGCGAGAACAATTGTCGCCACTGCCCCTACTGCGAATAATTCGCAACACCTTAAAGAGTGAAGTGATCAATGGTCGCTAAATTTGAAAGCAGTGATTAGTCTGACCCAAAATATCCAAATTATTTTCGTATCTTTGCTGTCAATCTTGTTATTTCTCGTGGCGCTTGAAGCAATACTTCGAAAGTCAGAACAAATAAATTTGTTGAGCGACGCAAATGCAGGTGCAGACAAATCACAAGACGTTAACAGTGATTCAATTCAACTTAAATCATTAGTGAGTGAATTAGAAAGAACTCACGGTCATTTCAATAGTCTTCATTTGAAAAACATTACTTTTGAGTCGTCAATACTTAACTTTGTTGACGGCTGGCGATTAACTACTAATCAACCATCAAGTCCAAAAAATAATCTCTTTATATTTGGTGGGTCGACGATTCAATGCATTGAAGTTTCTGACTCGAACACAATCTGTTCTAGCATGCAGCGAAGTCTGAACGATGACTCAATTCCAATTTTGGTAAAAAACCGTGGTGTATCTGGTATGACCGTTCGTGCAAATCAAGTTGAGCTATCTAAAACAAAACTGAATAGGGGTGATATTGTCGTCATCTACTTTGGCGCAAATGACTCAAAACTAGATACCTACTCTCAACAAGCAATTATTCCATTCCGCTACATTCCGGGATATTTGAAAATTTTGGGGTTGCTAAGAATAAAATTCAAACTTCGACTAGCTCACTG
>CAYOVI010000040.1:0-9350 GCA_964407365.1 uncultured Ferrithrix sp. | reverse complement strand
GGGTTTGGCTTGAAACGGTAAAACCAGCAGACCGGACCGTGAAAAATGCTGAAGCAAATGCTAATAATGTCAAAAATGCTTTGACTGAAATTTTTGAGCAAGTCAGCAATTCTGGTGCGAAGTTTTTTACATTCTTGCAGCCCAATATCTTCACCAAAAGTGCATACACAAAGCAAGAACTTGAAATTCACAATCGATCAAAAATAAATCCTCGGATTGTAAAGCTCCAATACAGCGAATACATAAAGGCTCTCAGCCGCTTTCCTTGGTTTTTTCCACTTACTGGTGCTCTTGACTCGCAAATGCAATCGCCATATCTAGACTGGTGTCATCTTCAAAGTTCTGGAAATGCGCTCGTGGCCCAAGCGATGCTGAAAACATTGAAAGAAAGGGGCGTCATTGAAACGAATATTCAATAAGTTTGTAAATTGGGTCTCCAAAAGATTCAATAAAAAGAAAAATGAAGAGGGCAAAGACAATCCCTACAATTACCCACTTTTTTGATTGGGAAAAACAAAAAGGCGGGTCGCAAAAGCGACCCGCCCGTTTGTAATTATTAATTATTTACTGAACTTAGTTGCCACCTTCGGCAAGTTCGACAACTTCTGGCATGTATGCCGAACCTGTCGTGTCTACGCCCATTGCGTCAAGCATCGCAAGCGCTGCTGTCACAATGTCGTTGGTGTAAGCACCAGCATCTGGAGCCTTCGTCAACACGGTGCCACCCTCGAGGTTTTTCGCTGACTGCGAAAGGCTCGCTGTGCGTTCCCATGCTGCGGCATCGATGATGCCTGCGCCAGCCGCGGCTGGCCAGATCAACTTGTTGACTTCGTTCATCTGCCACAACTGGTGACTTGCACCGAGCTTCGAGCCCTTTGCGACGACGATGTCACGGCATGCCGAGATGTTGTCGCGGCAGAAAGCCCAACCTTGAAGCGATGCAGCAACAAACTTGGTCGCTGTCTCGACGTAGGCGGGGTCTTCAAGGCGCGAGCCGTCAGCCCAGATTGCATCTTGCAACATACCAACACCTTCGGCCTCATACGAGACGACATTGAAGTCATCTGCCGTGTAGAGAGCGCCTGTTGCTGGATTCTTTGCTTCGAGCACCTGTGCATATTCGTTGTAGGTCATAGCTTCAGCGGCATCAATGTCGCCAGAAAGCAAGCCCGACATGTCGAATTGCTGTTGAACAAGAGTCACATCTTTTGCTGGGTCAAGACCGGCCTTGGTGAGCGCGGCGAAAATTTCAAATTCGTTGCCGAAACCCCAGTTACCGATCTTCTTGCCCTTGAAATCAGCGGCTGTCTTGATGTTCTTGTCTTTGAACGAAACTTGCAATGTGCCTGATCGTTGGAAGACCTGAGCAATGTTCACGATGTTTGCTCCACCTTCGCGGCTTGCAAGCGCCTTGGAAACCCAAGAGATTGCAAAGTCGGCTTGGCCGTCTGCAAGCACGTTTTGCGGAGTGATGTCCACTGCGCCTTCCATGATTGTTACATCAAGACACTGATCGGCATAAAAGCCTTGATCTTGTGCGGCGTAATAACCAGCGAACTGAGCCTGGGTGAACCATTGCAGTTGCAACTTGACCGGTGTCGGCGTGGTGCACTCTTCTGCTGGTGCGGTCGTCTCTTCGGTCGCCGCGGTATCTTCGGTTGCCTCGTCATCGCTGCCGCCACAAGCACCAACGACCAGAGACATCACCGCAATGCCCGCAAAGGCAAACTTGAATGTCTTTTTTCTCATTATTTCTCCCCCGGGATTATTGCCCGAATTTGTTTTTATTTAGCCTCACCCTTGCGGGCAACGCCCTCCAAAATGATGGAGACTATATAGAACGCTAGCCCAAGCAAACAGGCACCTAAAACGTAGGCCCAGGCTGCGGCGTTCTTAGAATTCGCGATATTGCTCGTGATTCGACTGCCGAGACCATTTTGCAGTCCGCCAAAATACTCGCTGACGAAGGCCGTAATCACCGACGCGGGGGCGGCGACCTTGAGAGCGGTGAATAAATATGGCACCGCGTTGGGAACACGAACCTTGCGCAAAATGGCAAACTCGCTGGCCGCATAACTGCGCATCAACTCAACATGTGTCGAACGCACCTGGGTCAGACCCTTGGCGACATTGACCAATACGATGAAATAAACAACGAGTGTGACCATCACCCGTCGCGGAATTTCGCTCGTGATCGAATACATATTATTCAAAATGGCAACGAGCACAAAGATTGGAATTGCATTCAATGCAATTGCCAGAGGCGTGACCAACTCACCCAAAAAGCGATACCGACTCAGAACAAAACTCATTGCGATGCCGAGCACCGTGCCAACAATCAAACCGACCAGGGCGTTGCCGCCCGAGACCATTGATGCTTCCCAAATGCGGGGATAGTTGTTGACAAACTGCTCGAAGATCTTTGACGGTGCGGCCAAAAAATAAGGCTTCAGATCAAACCCGCGAACCGCAGACTCCCAAAGTGCCAAAAACAAAACACCAAATGCTGCAGCCGGAACAACCTTCCCGATACGACCAAACGTGCGTGCGCCCGACGTTTTGAGGTTTGCATCGGCCATGATCAGCGATCTTCTACTCCGCGAATCGCATTTGCTGCTGCGTGCTCGGCATGGGTGCCACGCAGTGCCTCACGCACCGCGGTAATGCTCTTGAAAAACCCTTCGGCAGCTCGAGTATCTTCGTTGCGCTTTGACCCGAGATCAACGTCGATAACAGACGTGATTCTTCCTGGTCGTGGCGACATCACGACAACTCGGTTCGACAGATAAACGGCCTCGGGTATCGAGTGAGTTACAAAGACGACGGTCGTCTCGGTTTCGCCACAAATTCGCAACAATTCACCTTGCATATATTCACGAGTCATTTCGTCAAGGGCGCCAAAGGGTTCGTCCATCAACAACAATGGCGGGTGTGCGGCAAGTGCACGTGCGATTGCAATGCGTTGCTGCATGCCACCCGAGAGTTGCCACGGATACAAATCAGCGAATTCTGGCAACTTCACCAAATCGAGCATCTCTTTGGCTCGCACTTCACGCTTGGCTTTGTCCCAACCCTTCAACTCGAGTGGCAGTTCGATATTTTTGCTGACAGTTCGCCAATCGAAAAGTCCGGCTTGCTGAAATGCCATACCATAATCTTGATCGAGTCGCGCTTGTGCCGCAGTTTTTTTGTTGACACTCACCGAACCCGAAGTTGGTTCGAGCAAGTTTGCAATCAAACGCAACAGCGTCGATTTGCCACAACCAGATGGCCCAATCAGCGAAACAAATTCACCTTGATTCACGCTGAGGTTCACATCTACGAGTGCGTCCACCTGCTTTGCCGTGCCTTGGTTGAAAATCTTGCTCGCACCTACAACTTGCAATGCACTCATTGGCTGGTCTCCTTGGGTCGATTGCGCATCAATACGACGTCAGACAAAGCCACGAGCCCCGACATCGTTATGCCGAGTGCTGCTGCACCAAACACTGCAGTGAAGACTTTTGCCGGGTCACCCGTTGCCTCGCGGGCATATTCAATGATCAATCTTCCGATGCCACCTTTCAACCCGGTGCTTATCTCGGCAACCACTACACCGACGACTGCACCCGAAGCCCCGAGTTTGAACGCCGGCACCATAAACGGCACGGCAGCCGGAAAACGCAACTTGAACAGGGTCTGCTTCCACGAAGCGGCATAACTCTCCATCAACTCAACAGCCGCAGCCGGCGCACTTGCCAGACCTCGCAAGGTGCCTACTGCGATCGGAAAAAACGCCAAAAATGTGCCGAGAATCGAAGCCGACAGCCAGCGTGGCCAGACAAACGAACCAATTTCAAGCTTTCCACCCCAGCTGACGACCAACGGTGCCAAAGCGATAAGTGGAACGGTCTGTGACATCACGAGATAAGGCAAGAGCCCACGCTGCACGACTCGAAAACGCGACATCAAGATGGCAAGACCAACGCCAATTGTTGTGCCCAAGAAAAAACCAACGAGAGAAAGTCGCAACGAAAACAAAGTGCCCGACAAGACGACCGACCAAATTTGGGTATCTGAACCCCGAACTTCGGGGCGTGAATATCGACTCAACATCTGCCAAACATGGGGCATCGCCGTGTCGTTGGCGCGAGGCAAAATGCTCACCCCAAAAAAACGTCCACCCTCTTGTGGGCCAACAACTTTATACAACTCCCACAATGCAACGACCGAGGCGATGGCCAAGACGAACATCGAACTGCGATACGCGATTCGACGCATCAACATTTTTAGTTTTTCGCCCTGCTGAGCGCGGCAATCTCGGGCAAAATATGTTTGCCATACGCTTCAAGAGTTTGTTCTTTGCCGTCGTGCTGAAGATAAATCGAGAATTGATCGACACCCAATTCTTTAAGCTGTTTGAGCCGGGTTAGGTGGTCTTCAACTTTTCCGAGAATGCAAAAACGATCCACGATTGAATCGGGCACAAAAGTAGTGTGCGTGTTGCCGGCTTGACCATGCTGTTTGTAGTCGTAGCCTTCTCGACCCTTGATGTAGTCAGTCAATGCTTTGGGCACCGCACTCGATTCGCCATATCGAGCCACGATGTCGGCAACATGGTTGCCGACCATGCCACCAAACCAACGACATTGCTCGCGCATATGGGACATATCGTCGCCGACATATGCAGGTGCGGCGACACAGATTTTTACCGAATTCGGGTCTCGACCCCCATCGCGAGCAGCCTTGCGCACCGCCTCGATTGTCCAAGCGGCTATGTCGATGTCGGCAAGCTGCAAAATAAAGCCATCGCCAACTTCTCCGGTCAACTGCAACGCTTTTGGCCCATATGCGGCAACCCATACTTCGCACTTGCTTTTTGAGGCCCACTCGAATTTGATTTTTGATCCGTTGTAGTCGACCTCGCGACCATTGGATAGTTCGCGAATGACATGAATGCTTTCTCGCAATGTCGCCAAGGTTGTCGGCTTGCCGTTGGTTACGCGCACTGCAGAGTCGCCACGGCCGATGCCGCAAATTGTGCGATTGCCATACATCTCATTGAGCGTGGCGAACAAACTTGCCGTGACCGTCCAGTCGCGGGTAGCCGGGTTCGTTACCATCGGCCCAACGATCACGTTTTTAGTTTCGGCAAGAATTTGGCTGTAAATCACGAATGGTTCTTCCCACAAAATGTGACTGTCAAATGTCCAGACGTGAGAAAAACCATGAGCGTCGGCTTTGCGCGCTAGATCAATCACATGGCGAGCAGGTGGTGTCGTCTGCAATACGACGCCGATGTCCATTGTCAGCCTTTTTCTACCTGTTTTGTGGGAACCCGAGGTCAACTTGCGAAGTGCGTGGGTCGGGCCAGCGTGAAGTCACGACCTTGCCGCGCGTGAAAAAGTTGATACCTTCGGGTCCATACATGTGCTGGTCACCGAACAAACTCGCCTTCCAGCCGCCAAATGAATAGTAAGAAACAGGCACCGGAATCGGCACGTTCACGCCGACCATGCCGACATTCACTTCGAATTGAAACTGGCGCGCCACGCCACCATCACGTGTAAAAATTGCCGTGCCATTTCCGAACTGATTGTCGTTGATCGCCTTGAGGCCCTCGTCATAACTCTTGACGCGCATCACGGTCAACACCGGTCCAAATATTTCTTCGTCATAACACTTCATGCCTGGCTTGACATGGTCGATCAAACTCGGGTTCAAAAAGAATCCATCGTCTTTGGCTTTGTCGGTGCCGTCAAGCACGACTTTCGCACCTTCTTTGGCTGCGTTTGTCACGTAGCTTGCGACCTTGTCACGGTGTTCACGACTGATCAACGGACCCATCTCGCTCGCCGGGTCAGAACCAGCGCCGACTTTGATGTTCGGCACGCGCGCTTTTATTTTTTCGACCAAAGCATCGGCCACGGTTTCAACCGCAAGCACAACCGAGACGGCCATGCAGCGTTCGCCAGCTGAACCATAGGCCGCACTAACCGCAGCGTCGGCAGCCATCTCTAGGTCGGCGTCAGGCAAAACCAGCATGTGATTTTTTGCCCCGCCAAGTGCCTGCACGCGTTTGCCATTCTTGGTGCCCGTCTCGTAGACATATTTCGCAATTGGTGTCGAACCCACAAAACTGAGCGCCGCAACATCTGGGTGTTCGAGCAAACGATCCACCGCAACTTTGTCGCCGTGCAAAACGTTGTAGACGCCATCGGGCAAACCTGCTTGACGCAACAAATCAGCCACGAACATCGAGGCCGATGGGTCTTTCTCGCTTGGCTTCAAAACAAATGTATTGCCACACATAATCGCATTGGCAAACATCCACATCGGCACCATCGCCGGAAAATTGAACGGGGTGATGCCCGCGACAACGCCAAGCGGCTGACGTATCGAATAAACATCCACACCAGTGGATGCTTGCTCTGAATAACCACCCTTGAGCAACGCCGGCACGCCGCATGCGAACTCGATGTTTTCTAGACCGCGAGCAACTTCACCAAGTGCATCACTTGGCACTTTGCCGTGCTCTTGGGTCAAGAGCGAAGCGATCTCTTTGCGGTTGGCATCCACAAGTTCCCGCATGCGAAACATGATCTCGGCACGTCGCGAAAGGTTTGTGGCTCGCCATGCCGGAAAAGCTGCCTTTGCCGCGGCTACGACCTTGTCGACATCGGCAATGTTGGCAAGTTCAACTTCGGCCTCTTGCTTGCCAGTCGCCGGATTAAAAACTTTTCCGGTCTTGCCAGAAGTGCCAGCGACAACTTTGTTGTTCACCCAATGACTGATGCGATTCATGGTTCTATTTTCTCCTAATTGCTTTATTGATTAATTGAGATATTGACAAAGGCCACGCTTGATGAACTTGCCGTGACCCTTTCGTCCAAGAAATTTGTCGTTTTCAATGACGATCATGCCCCGCGACAAAACCGTGTCGACTTTGCCATCTACGACGGTGCCTTCCCATGAAGAATGATCCATGTTCATGTGATGTTTGTCGTTGATGCCGATCTTTGTCTTTTTGTTCGGGTCCCATACCAATATGTCGGCATCAGAGCCTGGCGCGATGATTCCTTTTTGTGGATACATGCCAAACATTCGAGCTGGAGTCGTGCAACAGGTCTCGACCCATCGCTCGAGAGACAACTCACCCAAGACCACGCCCTGATAGATAAGTTCCATCCGGTGCTCTACGCCACCCATGCCGTTGGGAATCTTCGAAAAATTGCCAAGGCCCAGTTCTTTTTGATCTTTATAACAAAATGGGCAATGGTCTGTTGACACCACCGCGAGTTCGTTCATGCGCAGACCCTTCCACAAATCACCGTGATGATTGTGCGTGTCGTGCTTGCTGCGAATCGGCGGCGAGCAGACAAATTTTGCGCCCTCAAAGCCAGGTCGAGCCAAGTGATCTTCGAGTGTCATATACAAATATTGCGGGCAAGTTTCGCCAAACACGTTCAGACCCTCATGACGTGCCTCGGCCAAAGCGTTCAGCGCTTCAGAGGCCGACATGTGCACTATATATAGGGGCACGTTTCCTGCGACCTTAGACAAAACGATCGCACGGTTGGTTGCTTCACCCTCGAACAGACTCGGTCGAGAATATGAGTGATACTTCGGGTCAGTCTCACCGCGCGCGATGTGCTGTTGAACGAGAACATCAATTGCAATGCCGTTCTCGGCATGCATCATGATCGTGGCGCCATTTTCACTGGCGGTCTGCATCGCGCGCAAAATCTGACCGTCATCGCTATAAAACACACCGGGATACGCCATGAACAACTTGAAACTTGTTACACCCTCGTGATCGACCAAATAAGTCATGTCTTTCAGCGATTGTTCGTCTACGCCACCAATAATTTGGTGAAACGCATAGTCAACTGCGCAGTTGCCCCCGGCTTTGCGGTGCCACTCGGCCAGACCTTCGTGAACATTTTCGCCATATCGCTGCAACGCCATATCGACAATCGTCGTTACGCCTCCCCATGCTGCAGCGATCGTGCCGGTTTCAAACGTGTCAACTGCAGCCGTGCCACCAAAGGGCAATTCCATGTGAGTGTGCACATCAATGCCACCTGGCACGACATATTTTCCCGACGCATCAACGATTTTGTCGGCGGAAATGTTCATCGACTCGGCCTTACCACGCTCAAGCAGGGCAAGAATTTTTTCACCGTCGATCAAGACGTCAACTTGGTGCTGACCAGTCGGGCTGACAACGGTTCCATTTTTGATCAGTATGCGCGCCATTTTTTTCTCCCTGCTAATTGTCTATAAATTGCTTAACGTTCAACCAACTCGTCATATGCATCTGGACGACGATCGCGATAAAAAGCCCAACGGTCTCGCACCATCTTGATTTTGTCCATGTCCAAATCGCGCACGATCAGCTCTGGTTTGTGCGGGTCTCCCTGATTGCCGACGAACTTGCCTTCGGGGTCGACAAAATAGCTCTGGCCATAGAAGTCGTCGTCGCCAAGCGGCTCGATGCCAACTCGATTGATCGCCCCGACGTAATAAATATTTGCCACCGCTGCCGCTGGCTGTTCAATTCGCCAAATGTATTCGCTCAGGCCACGACTCGTCGCTGAAGGATTGAAAACTATTTCGGCCCCGTTCAAACCGAGGGCTCGCCATCCTTCCGGAAAGTGTCGGTCGTAACAAATATAAACACCCACTTTGCCAACAGCCGTGTCAAAAACCGGATACCCACCGGTGCCAGGAGTGAAGTAATACTTTTCCCAAAAACCTTTCACCTGTGGAATGTGTTGCTTGCGATACTTGCCGAGATATTTTCCGTCGGCATCGACCACCGCAGCGGTGTTGTAATACAAACCAGGTTGCACGATTTCATACATCGGCAATACCAGCACCATGCCGAGTTCTTTTGCGAGCGCCTGAAAACGCTTGGTGGTCGGCCCGTCCGGAATTGGCTCGGTATACGAGTAATACTCGGGTTCTTGAACCTGACAAAAATATGGGCCGTAAAAAAGTTCTTGAAAGCACATGACTTGAGCGCCTTGCTTGGCGGCCTCGCGGGCTTGTGCTTCGTGTTTGTCGATCATCGTGGCTTTATCGCCGGTCCAGTCGGTCTGCAGCAACGCTGCGCGCACAGTTCGTGCCATATTTTCCCCTTAAATCTTTGTTATTTGCTCTCCAAACTATCAGTCAATACGCCCTCAACATAAGCCCGAATTTTCGTGTTGCCATAGTCGTGCACCATCAACTGATCACGAATCCAGCCACTGTCTCGCTCCCATTGCTCGTCGCTCACATTGAGCAAATAGTCCAAGATTCTGCCTATTTCTTCTTCGCTCGGATCATTCGTCCAAAACGGACCCTTCTCCCCAAACTCCAACGGC
>CAYOVI010000039.1:0-14044 GCA_964407365.1 uncultured Ferrithrix sp. | reverse complement strand
CGGCCACTTTTTCGTTTAATTCTTGGCGCGTGAGTTGGGTGTAGGGAATTTGCTGAGAATCGAGAGTTTTGGCAACCTGCGCATCAGAATATTTTGGGCCCAGATAGCTGCCACGCATCGAATCACCCCGCGTTGCTGTGCGTGACTTGCCGAGATATTTGTGCCACACACCAAGTGCCGCGCCGAGAGCACCACCAGCATCGCCCGCGGCTGGCTGAACGAAAATTTCGTCGAATATTTTTTCGCGCACAAGTTTCCCGTTCGCCACGCAATTGAGGGCTACGCCGCCTGCAAGACAAAGATTTTTCATACCTGTGGCTTGTCGCGCGTGACGGGCAAGGCGACCGACGACTAGTTCAGTGACCTCTTGCATCGAGCGCGAGAGATCCATCTCGCGTTGGGTGAGTTCTGACTCGGGGTGGCGAGCTGGGCCACCGAACAATTGGGCAAAACGCTGCCCGGTCATGCGATTGCTGACGGGAAACTCAAAGTAATCCATGTTCAATCTGAAACTGCCGTCATCGCAAACTTCGATCAAATTGTCGAGGATCTTGCCGACATATTTTGGTTCGCCATAAGGTGCCAGACCCATCATTTTGTATTCGCCGGAGTTCACTTTGAAGCCGGTGAAACTCGTGAACGCCGAATAAAGCAGACCTAGCGAATGAGGAAACTTAATTTCTTTGATTACTTCAAGCGAGTTGTCGCGACCGAGCGAAAGACTCGTCGTCGCCCACTCACCCACGCCGTCGATGGTGAGAACTGCAGCTTGCTGAAACGGCGATGGATAAAACGCCGACATTGCATGTGCCTCATGGTGCTCGGCAAACAAGATTTGACCGGAATAATTCAGGAAATTTTGAATTTGCTCTTTGGTCTGCAGTTTGCCACCGAACCATAAAGAGCCTGCGGCGGCAAACGACTTGCGACCACGCGGCGCATACGCCATGGCAGTTTTGACGATGCGCTCAAATTTGAGCAAGGGCTTGTCGTAAAACACGACATGATCAAGTTGGGTTGCCGTGATGCCTGCTTCGGTCAGGCAATATTCAGTGGCGTGGCGCGGCAGTCGCGAATCGTGTTTCTTTCGTGAAAAGCGCTCTTCTTGGGCTGCCGCGACTATTTCGCCGTCCTTGATCAGGCATGCCGCACTGTCGTGATAAAGCGCAGAAATTCCGAGAATGTAGGTCATCGGTGCTTTTTATTCTACAGTTTCAGCGATAACCAAAGAGTCGCGCGTGGGCGCGCGTTGACGTTAGCGGTCGCGAAGTTTGGCCAAGAGTCGCAATATTTCGAGATATAGCCAGACCATCGTTACCAAAAGCCCGAAGGCTGCATACCATTCGAAATGCTTTGGTAAACCCGACTGCTCGCCTCGCTCGATGAAATCGAAATCAAGAGCCAAGTTCATCGCCGCAAGACCGGCGACCAACAAACTAAAACCAATGCCAATAAGGCTTGAGCTGTTGAAAAACGAGATGTTGGCCCCGAACAAACTAAACAACAACGACACACCATAAAACAGCGCGACGCCCAAGGTTGCGCCGATCACAGTCCGACGCATTTTGTCGGTCACGCGAATGACTCCGGTGCGATAAAGCACGAGCATCACAACGAACACCCCGAGAGTGATCCCGACAGCCTGCAAAACTATGCCGTCATAGGCCGTATTGAAAACCTTCGAAATCGCACCCACAAACACACCCTGAGCAATCGCATATATCGGCGCGAGCACTCGCGAGAGTTTTGGCTTGAAAGTGAGCACGATTGCAACGACGAAACCCGCAAGCGCACCACCAATTGTCCAAGCCGGAAACCCAACGGCGCCATCTACGGCCTCGCTAACCGATGTCCAGCCAAATATTGCCGAGGCACACAACAACAAGGTCAAAAGCATGCCTGCACTCGCAGTGCCGCTTGCGGTCATCGTCTCTGTCGAAGTGTAAGGAGAGACCGGACCATCTGAAATTGGTGCTCGATAGGTCTGCTGGCCGGCCTGTGGTGCTGCCCAACCTGCCTCTCCTGCAGAACGATCGACGACTTTTGCAAAATTCTTTTCGTTAAGAATTGGATTTGACATGAGCCAAAGACTACCTAAATTTCAACAAATAAAATATCTATTTTCGCGTGTGGCAAAGACACCTCGTCGGTATCGTTAGGCGTGTCGCACCGAGTGTGACGAATTTAGCAAGGAGAATTCGTGGCCAAAGAGAGAATTGACCGAGACGACGAAGATCTAGTCCGGCTCTATCTCACAGATATCGGCCAATATGTTTTGCTCACCAAAGACGACGAAGTTCGTTTGGCCAAAGCGATCGAAGAAGGCAAATCTGCCGAAGCGACTTTGAAAAAGACCGAAAAACAAGTCACCCCTACGCGCCGTCGTGAATTAAACAAAATTATGCGCGCAGGTGCCCGCGCCGAAAGACAATTTGTCCAGTCAAACTTGCGACTTGTGGTCTCGATTGCCAAAAAATATCAGGCTTCAGGTCTGCCACTACTCGACTTGATTCAAGAAGGCAATCTCGGCCTGATGCACGCAGTCGAGAAATTCGATTGGCGCAAAGGCTTCAAGTTCTCAACTTATGCAACCTGGTGGATACGCCAGGCAATCACCCGTGGCATCGCCAATACGGGTCGCACGATTCGACTGCCGGTGCATGCTGGAGACACACTTGCCCGCCTGCAAAAGGCACGTTCGCGCCTCGAATTGAAGTTTGGTCGCCATGCGACATTGGCCGAGTTGGCAGAAGAAGTCGAAATGCCAGCCGACAAAGTGACAGAGGCGTTGCGTTTTGCCGCTGAGCCGTTGTCGCTCTCAGAGCCACTTCGTGAAGACGGCGATGCCGAGCTTGGCGACGTGGTCGAAGATCGCTCGGCAGAATCTCCATTTGAAGTTGCAGCAACCGCACTTTTGCCAGAAGAAATCACTCGATTGCTGGCACCACTAGACGAACGTGAACGAGAAATTTTGGCACTGAGGTTCGGCCTAGACCGTGGCGAGCCGCGCACGCTCGAAGAAGTTGGTGAAGCCTTCAACTTGACCCGCGAACGAATTCGACAAATTGAGGCGCGCGCTATGAGCAAATTGCGTCACCCATCTAGCGACACTGGCGCTCGCGACCTTCTTTCGGTTTAATTTCGTCGCGACGTGTTGTGCGTCATCGGCGATCTAGTCGAAGACGTCGTCGTATGGTTGCCAAGTGCCTTAAGTTATGGCACCGACACGCCTTCAAAGATTGTTCGCACTAGAGGCGGCAGCGCGGCCAACGTTGCCGTGTTTGCTGCTGCAGTCAACGCAGACAACAAAACGAAATATCGCTCACGCCTGATTGCCCAAATTGGCAACGACAAACTTGGTGATCAATTAGTCGCCTCACTCGAAATGTCAAACGTCGAACCTTGTGTCGTGCGAGGTGGTCGCACCGGCTCAATTGTGGTCATTGTGTCACCCGACGGCGAACGCACGATGTTGACAGATCGAGCAGCGGCAACCCAATTGACTCGAGCACCAAAAGATTGGCATCAAAATGTCTCGATTCTGCACGCGCCCGCTTATTCACTCTTTTCTGAGCCTCTCGGCGAGGCAACTCGCGAGTGCATTTCGACTGCCAAATTGCAGAATATCGTCGTGTCAATAGATGCGTCTTCGGCGTCATTGATAAAAACTTTTGGCGTCGAAAAATTTCGCCAACTAGTCACAGAGTTGAACCCAGACATATTCTTTTGCAACACAGACGAGGCTCAGGTTCTAAGGCTGAACGAAAACCCACTTCCACTCAAAATTGTCGTTATCAAAGCCGGAAGCGCACCAACAACGTTCATAACTGGTGGCACAAAGTCGACCATCTCCGTCTTGCCGGTCGAAAAAATCGTCGATTCAACTGGCGCTGGCGATGCGTTCGCTGCCGGGTTTTTAACCCAATTCGCCAAGAAGGGGCCTTGGGCAATTGGTGAATGCGTGCTCGCTGGCCATCAACTTGCGGCACGAGTTTTAACCAGCCCAGGGGCAACAATGGATGCACAGTGAAAAACTTCAAAATCAAGATCAGTGACGAAGTTGAAAATGCGCTTCGTGATCGCCGACCTGTGGTTGCTCTTGAGTCGACAATTTTTTCACATCTCGGTTTGCCCTCGCCCTCGAATTTTGAGGCTCTGACTCGTTGCACCAACGCAATTCGCAGACTCAATGCCGTGCCGGCAATCACCGTGGTACTAGACGGTGTCGCGCGGGTCGGCGTTGATGAAAGCGAATGGCCCAAGATTTGTGGCCCAGCAACAAAAGTCGGTGAGCGAGAGCTGGGTTTGGCTCTTGCCCAAGGTTTAAAAGTCGGCGCAACGACTGTTTCGTCGTCGCTATTGCTTGCTGCACGTGCTGGCATTCGAGTCTTTTCAACGGGTGGCATCGGCGGGGTGCACCGTGGCGCAGAAGTCTCTGGGGATATCAGCAGCGATCTCGGGGCAATCGCATCACACAACGTCGTTACAGTCTGCGCAGGTGCAAAGTCGTTTCTTGATTTGCCTCGAACACTCGAGTATCTCGAAACACTCAGCGTGCCCGTGATTGGTTTTGGTTGTGACTATTTTCCTGAGTTCACGGTTCATCAGGGTGAGATACCTATCCCCGCTCGGGTCGAAACAATCAAAGAATTGGCCGATGTGGTTCGCGCCAACGAATCACTCGGCCGAACCGGTGGAATCCTGACTTGCGTGCCCGTGCCCGAAAATGACGGGCTGTTCAAGTTGTTCATGGATGATGTGACTGAAATGGCGATAAAAGATGCGGCCGCAAAAGGCGTGACTGGCTCGGCTGTGACTCCACATATTTTGAAGTTCATTGCCTTTGCGACCCAAGAGGCGAGCGTCAAGGCAAATCTCTCGCTGGCTGAAAACAACGCCAGTATCGCCGCCCAACTCGCGGTCGAACTTACCGGCTGACACAAAAGCCGAAAGCAAAAAAATTTTGGCGGAGGCGGACGGGAATCGAACCCGCCAGACGAGGTTCGCTCGTCCCAACCGCTTTGAAGGCGGTGGAGCCCACCAGGTACCCGGACGCCTCCATCGCGAAGGCTACTTGTGGTTTATTCGAATGACGCATCTAAAAGTTGAGGCACACATCTGACCACCTAGTCGAAAAAGGAATGACTCTCATGATCGTGTGTTGGTCGGTAAAAGGCGGAAGCGGCACGACAGTTGTTGCGTCAACTCTCGCGCTCATGCATGCGGGGCGGGCGCCTCGTGGTGCATTGATCGTTGATCTCGCCGGCGACGTGCCAGCGGTTCTAGGTTTGGCCGAATCCAAAGACTGGGGGTTAAGTGAATGGTTTGCGCATAACGAAAACTCATTGCGCATGCCACTTCAATCGATCGCCATTCAAGCCACTTCGAACCTTCAACTCATTTCACGTGGTGCTCGACCGATTGAAGCATCGGCGAATTTTTTAGAATTCGCGGCGTCGCTTGAAACCCTCGATTTGCCCGTGGTCATCGATGCCGGTTGTGGCGTGCCGTCGGCCGACCTGGTGGCACGGGCGAGTTCTTCGCTGCTGATAATTCGCCCGTGCTACTTGGCATTGCGACGTGCTGCCCAACTAAATGTCGCGCCTACTGGTGTCGTCTTGGTCAATGAACCTGGGCGCAGCCTAGGCAAACGCGACGTCGAATCGGTGATTGGTGCTCCCGTGATTGCCGAAATCACATTTGACCCGACGATCTCACGCGCCGTCGACGCCGGTCTTCTGGCAAGTAGATTGCCGAACACCCTTACAAAACAACTTTCGGTTGCAGCGTGAGTCTCACGGCACAAGCTTTTGCTAGTCGCATAACGAATCGGCGCCTTGAAGAGTTTTTTAAAGATGCAACCGTGCGCGAAATCATGGTGAACGGTGGCAAAGAAGTTTGGTTAGAGCGAAACGGGCGACTCGAAATGGTCGACACCATTACCGAAACAGAGACTCGGTCGTTTATCGAGCGCACCTTGTTGACTCTTGGCAGACGAATAGACATAACATCACCAATCGTCGACGCACGATTGGTCGATGGTTCGCGTGTGTGCGCTGTGATACCGCCAATCGCAGTTGACGGCTCGTGCGTCTCAATTCGGCGCTTTTGTGTTGATCGCATAACTCTTGGAGACTTCGCCAACTCTGAGGTTGGTGAAATATTGCAACAACTCGTATTTGACAAGCGAAACATCTTGGTGAGCGGTGCCGCTTCTGCTGGAAAGACGACGCTTCTCAATTCGCTGTGCGACTATTTGGGGCCAAATGAACGCATCGTGACAATCGAAGATGTCGCCGAGTTGAAACTCGCCCATCGCCATGTGTTGCGTCTCGAAGCGCGCCCTGCTAGCCCAGACGGAAACCAAGAAATCTCGACAAAGTCGCTAGTGCGCACCGCTCTTCGTCTGCGACCTGACCGACTAATAATCGGTGAGGTGCGGGGCGCCGAGACGCTCGACATGTTGGCGGCGATGAACACTGGTCACGACGGCTCGATGTCGACGATTCATGCAAACAGCGCAAGCGATGCTTTACGACGAGTCGAATCGTTAGTTTTGCAACACGCAACGAACTGGTCGCGAGAAATCGTGCGTGACCATGTCATCACGTCAGTGAATGCAGTGGTGCATGTTGCCCGACATATTGACGGCTCACGATTTGTCGAGCAAGTCATGTTTGTCGAACATGGTCAGCTACGCAACGTCGTGACCGATGGTCGTGTTGTAGACGAAGTGTTGCAGTGAACGCCCTTTTGTTGGCTATGGGGGTTGGAAGCTTTGCCAGCCTCGTGTTTGTGACTGCAACTTGGTATGGCCAACCATTCTTATTGCGTCAGTTTTTGCGTCACAGGCTAAACAGACCAAAACACACCGAAAAACCCATCGCTCAGACCGACCATCTGCAACAACTCTCTGAGCTTTCAGAATTGCTCGACGCTACAGCCAGAAATCTGCGCCTCGGAAAATCGATGGCTAGTTCCTTAGTTGGGGCAGTTGAATCGTGTGCCTCGAGCCAAGATCTGATCAGCGAATTAGTCAAGTCAACGAGCAGAGGCGAATCGGTTTCTGAAACAACCAAAAAATTGACCCCAAAGGCGACGACAAACGGTCTGGGTTTTGTCTTGCGAACAATCGACATTGCCACAACCGGTGGTGTCGGTGGTGTTTTAGCCCTAGAGCGTGGAGCAATCGTCTTGCGTGAACGCATCTCGAATATCGACAACCGGCAAATGCAGGCAGCCCAAGCAATGTTGTCGGCGAGGGTGTTGTCATGGTCACCAGTTTTTGTGGCAAGTTGGCTGATTTTGAGCAGTGCAACTGTCCGCAACTTTCTGCTTTTGAGTTTGGCTGGCTGGTTATGCATTTTGCTCGGTCTTGGTTTAAATTTTGCGGGCAGACGCTGGATGCAGCAAATCATCGCCACGCCCGCCAGATGATTTCACTGTTGGCCTTAGCGGGTGTTGCCGCAATTATCTTTTTTGGTTTTCGGCGCCGCAACCACAAAGTTTCTGTGAAACAAAATATCCCCGAAATCATCGACAGTTTGTTGGTTTTGATTCGAGCAGGTCATAGCCCTGCGATGGCTATGTCTCAGCTTCACAATTGGTCATCAGATGATTTAAGACAGAGTCTTCTTCAGGTCAAAACAGAACTGATGGCAGGTGAACCATTTGAAGTCACCATGAAAAATCTGCGCGCTGCCGTTGGGCCAAATATTTATGCCTTATGTGACATCTTGGTGAGCGCCGACCGCGATGGCTTGCCTGTGGTCTCGGTGCTCGACCAATTGTCTTTTCATTCCCACCAAGAACGTCAACGTCTGCGTGAAAAAGAGGCAAAAGAATTGCCGGTGCGACTGCTGTTTCCGCTTGTTTTTTGCATTCTTCCCTCTTTTGTTTTGTTGGCGATGGTGCCATTGCTCGTCAGCTCGTTGGGCAGCGTTTCGATGAGTTCTATTTAAAGAAAGAGGATCGAATGAATAAATATCTCAAACTGAAGAATGATTCGGGTCAAGCCACAACCGAATATGCATTGGTTCTATTGGGTGCCGCCGTTATCGCGCTTTTGGTCATCGCTTGGGCAACAGACGGCGGCGGTGCAGGACGAATCGGCGAACTATTTGACACGGTCTTATCGGGCATTTTCGATCGCACCGAAAATCTCGGCTCATCATGATTGGCAATCACCAAATGGTCGAACCGGGCCAAGCCACCGTCGAGTTCGCCTTGACTTTGCCATTTTTGTTTCTGTTCACTATGTGTGTTGTGCAAATTGGCAGTGTGGCAAACAATCAACTCGTGTTAAACCAAGCGGCGCAATCAGCAGCCCGTGCAATCTCACTTGCCGATGTCACAAGCGATTCAGCACACAAAGTTGCCGCCGACGCAATTGACCAGGAAACCAACCTGCAAAATGTCTCAGTTGTCGCAACTCTTGGTTCTGAAAACGCAAAGGTCGATTTGAAATATGTGCAAAGCCTCTCAATACCCGTGATAAGTGCATTCTTTGGTGATATCGAGTTGTGCTCAAGTGCAGTTGTTGCACGTCAAATGACCAACGAGAACTAATCGAGTTTGCGCATACCTTTGCGGTTTGATAGCCGCACTCGCACTTTTTGCTCTTCTTCGAGCAACATCTCCTCGGCGACTAGTCGCCTCATGTTGTCAAGTCGCTCGATTGAGATCTCATTTCGTTGAATTGCCTCAATCACCTTGCACCCTGGCTCGTTTTGATGCTTGCAATCCCGAAACTTGCAGCCGTCTGCGAGTCGAAAAATGTCTGCGAAGGCTCGCTCGATGCCGTGCCCACTTGTCCACAGATTGAGGGCTCGCAATCCGGGGGTGTCAATCAGCCAACCACCATTGGGCATTGGCAACAAATCTGCAGCAACGGTCGTATGACGACCTCGCTGGTCGCCATCGCGAACCTGGCCAACTTGTTGAACACCATTTCCGACGAGTCGATTTACCAAAGTTGACTTGCCGACACCGCTGGCACCAAGAACCGCGACGGATCGATGATTTTCGCCATATTTTTCCAGTAAATCTAGGCCTTCACCAGTCAGCCCACTGACGACATGACACTCAATGCCGCAAACTCGCGCTATTTCGCGTAGCTCGGCGATGTGTTGCGGTGCATCTTTAAGGTCATTTTTCGTCAATACAAGCACCGGTGTCGCACCACTATCAAAGACCAAGACAAGCTCACGCTCAACACGTCGCTGGTTCGATTCGTTCGTTGCGGCGTGAACAATGAAAACCGTGTCGATATTCGCCGCTACTGCATGCTGCTCAGCGCGCACCGAATCTGATGATGCGCGACGAATGAGCGCCGAAGATCTGGGCAGAACATGATCAACTCGTTCCAGACTTTTTTCGAACATCACCCAATCGCCGACTGCGACATCGGCACCGATGTTTCTCAGTCGCGCGATGCCAGGCTGATCATCTGATGCACTCATCTTGATCGTGCTCCATCCCCGATCGAGTCGACTAACTCTGCCAATCAAGAGCGACGAATCAAATTCTCGAGATGCATTTTCGAAATTTTGATTCCAGCCGAGTGCGAGCAGATCGGGTCGCATGTCACCAATTACGCTACCGACGCGACCCATATTGCTATTGGATTTGAGCCGATAACCTTGACAAGTCCATACTCGACCACCTAACGATGAAACTACATGTCTAACGCTCTCGTAATTGTTGAGTCGCCCGCAAAGGCCAAAACAATCTCAAAATTTCTTGGCAATGGCTTCGATGTGCGCGCATCAGTTGGACACATTGCCGACCTGCCGAGCAAAGGTCTGTCTGTAGACGTAGAGAACTCTTTTAAACCAAATTACGAACTCACAGAGCGCGGTTCACAGGTGATCAAAGAACTCAAGGCGTTGCTCAAAGGTGCCGACGAACTTTATATCGCAACCGACGAAGATCGCGAAGGAGAAGCTATAGCCGCGCATCTTTTCGAATATTTGAAACCAAAAGTGCCCGTGAAGCGAATGGTTTTTCATGAAATCACGAAAACGGCGATTTCTGAGGCCCTCGACCACACCCGCGATATTGACTACAAGTTGGTCGACGCCGCCGAAGCCCGCAGAATTCTTGATCGTTTATACGGCTACGAGGTTTCGCCGATTTTGTGGCGAAAGGTTAACCGTGGGCTTTCGGCAGGTCGAGTGCAGAGCCCAGCAATTCGCCTGGTTGTAGAGCGCGAGGAAGAACGAATCGCCCATGTTGCCGCTAGTTATTGGGACCTCGAAGCCACCAGCTCAACCACACCTATATTTACGGCGAGTCTGCAATCTGTCGATGGGTCGCGAATTGCCCAGGGCAAAGACTTCGACTCGTTCGGCAAAGTCAAAGAAGGTGTTGTGGTCGTCACCGAAGCCAAGGCGAACCAACTTGTTGAGGGCTTGGCAGGGGTCGAACTTGAGGTGCGAAGCGTAGAAGATAGGCCATATCGAAAATCACCGCGTGCCCCGTTTATGACCAGCACCCTGCAACAAGAAGGTGGCAACAAACTTCGAATCACCGCAAGTGAAGTTATGCGACTTGCACAAGGTCTTTATGAGGGTGGCTTTATCACTTATATGCGCACCGACAACGTGATCTTGGGCGACGACGCAATGACTGCGGTGCGCAGCGAGATTTCGAGCTCATTTGGCCAAGAATTTTTGGCCACAGAAACGAGGCAATATAAATCAAAAGTAAAGAACGCCCAAGAAGCCCACGAGGCAATTCGACCGACATTGCCCCTACGTGCCCCAGACACAATCGCCTCAGAGTTGAATGCACGCGAGTTGGCTCTTTACAAAATTATTTGGCAACGTACTCTTGCATCACAAATGTCAGACGCAACTGGCACGACGGTCACGGTCAAACTCGGCGCGAAGTCTGCCGACACTGACAGAACTGATTGCGAATTCACCACGAGTGGCACAACCATAACTTTCGCTGGATATCGCCAGGCTTATCAAGAAGTCGAAGAAGATTCAGAATCAGAAGAAAAAGAGGCCTTGTTGCCACCGATGAAGGTCGGCGACAAAGTGCAAATCGATAAATATTTGGCCAACGGTCACGAGACGACCCCGCCGGCTCGATACACCGAGCCGACCCTCGTCAAAAAACTTGAAGAGCTTGGCATCGGACGACCCAGCACATACGCGGCAATTCTTGGCACAATTTTGAACCGCGGATACGTCTGGAAGAAGGGCCAGGCAATTGTCCCTTCGTGGACTGCGTTTGCCGTGGTCAAGTTGATGAGAAATCATTTCACCGAATTGGTCGACTACAAATTCACGGCAACCGTCGAAGAAGAGTTAGATGAAATTGCGGAGGGTCTTCGAGTCAAAGAAGTTTGGCTTGGTGAGTTTTATTACGGCAATGGCAAAGAATTGCCGGGGCTCAAGCCTCTCGTCGAACACAACATCGCCAACATTGATGCAGCAGCCTTGAATGCTTTTCCAGTCGGCAAGCACCCGACAACTGGTGAAGAAATAGTCTTGCGGCCCGGCAAATTTGGACCATACGTCAAGTGTGGCGAAAATACCGCATCTGTGCCAGAAACGCTGACCCCTGATGAATTGAATATCGACATCGCAGTCGCTTTGTTGGCAGCACCTAAATACATCGATCCAATCGGTGAACTCGATGGTCTGCCAGTCTTTCTTAAAAATGGCCGCTATGGCCCATATGTCCAGTGGGGCACGATTGAAAACCCACCACCAGATTTTGAAAAGCCAAAAATGGTCTCGCTTTTCAAATCGATGGCTCTCGAAAATGTGACGATGAACGAGGCTGTGCAACTTCTTTCATTGCCGCGCACCGTTGGTGCAGACACGACCGATGGAGAACTCATCACCGCCCAAAACGGAAGATACGGCCCCTACATCAGCAAAGGCAAAGAAAGCCGCACACTCGAGAGTGAAGATCAAATCTTTACCATCACAATCGAAGCCGCATTGGCCAAACTCGCCGAGCCACGTGTTTTCGGGCGGCGAGGGCCGGCCAAGCCGCCACTAAAAGAGTTTGGAAACGATCCAGTTAGCAACCGACCAGTCGTGGCCAAAGATGGAAAATTCGGCACCTACATAACAGACGGTGAGACAAATGCGAGTTTGACGCGTGGTGACCGTCTCGAATTTGTCACGCCCGAACGAGCTTTCGAGTTGCTGGCAATTCGTCGTGACTATATGTCTACAAATGGGGGCAAAAAGCCGGCCAAACGTGGTGCAAAAAAGGTGGCCAAGTCTCCGAGCAAAAAACCGGCGGCTAAAGCGGTCGCAAAGCCCGGCGCAAAAGCGGCAACGAAATCTAAGAAAAAGACTGCGAAAACAGCGAACGCGGTCGACAAAACTGCCGAGTAACAACCGCCCTCTAGGGTTGCATTGTGAGTTTGGGCAAATACATCGCTTTCGAAGGGCTTGAAGGTTGCGGAAAAAGCACGCACGTCAAACGCCTGGCAACGCGCCTGAACGGGGTTATGACCCGCGAACCAGGTGGCACGGTTGTGGGCTCGATGTTGCGCAACATTTTGATTGATCCGGCCAACGTGGGTTTGTCGCCACGTGCCGAAGCGCTGATGATGGCCGCAGATCGTGCGCATCACATTGCCGAGTTGGTTTATCCGTCCCTTAAATCAGGTCGCCATGTTGTCAGTGATCGCAGTGTTTATTCTTCGCTCGCATATCAGGGTTACGGTCGTCAACAAGATATTGGCGAATTGCGACGCATCAACGAGTGGGCGATCGATGGGTTATGGCCCGAACTTGTCATATATATAGAGGTGCCCACAGAGTTGCTTCTCGAGCGACTTAAAAAACGCGAACTTGATCGATTCGAACGCGAAGATGCTGAATTTTTCAAGCGGGTAGCCGATGGATTTGCCCAAATGGCCACTGACGAACCGAAACGCTGGCTCGTCGTTGACGGAACTCCGGCAAAAGATGACCTCGAGAAAATCATCTCTGCTGGGGTGAAAGATCGGCTCGGCATCTAATGGGTTCAGTTTGGTCGAAGGTTGTCGGTCAAGACCGAGCAATCGCCAAATTGCGCCATCTTGCAACGACGAGTGTTCAAGCATTCTTGTTTGTCGGGCCCGAAGGTTGTGGTAAAGAAGTGGCAGCCAGGGCGTTCGCATCGACCTTGATCACTGGTTCAGATAGCGACGATTCGCGCGAGGCTGATTTAATTCTGCGTGGTGAGTTCGCAGACGTCAACGAAATTTTTCGAGAAGGCGCGGCAGTCGACAAAGAAGAGGCCGAAAACGTAGTAATTCAATCGTCGACTACACCTCTTGAAGCCCGAGTAAAGGTAATTATTATTCACGAAGTGCACCTAATGCGCGATAGCGCAGCAGTGCGATTATTGAAAACCATCGAAGAGCCAGCACCCCAGGTTGTGTTCATTTTGTTGGCCGACCAACTCGTCCCGTCACTCACGACGATCAATTCACGGTGTGTAGTGGTAAATTTTTCGCGACTTCAACAAAACCAAATCGTTGCCGCTCTGGTCGCCGAGGGCATTTCTTCAAAAACTGCGACTTCGGCTGCAATGGCAAGTCAAGGCAACCTAGACAGGGCAAGATTGCTCGTAACAGATGACAATCTGGCTCAGCGTCAAGAGGCATTTGCCAACATCGCTCGTCAACTTGATGGCACCGGGGCAAAGGTTTTTAAAATCGTCGCCGAACTAAGCGAGCATCTCGACCGAGCTGGCCAAGCGCTAGAGGCATTGCACGAAACCGAATTTGAGCAGCTTGAAAAACGAGTCGCACTCACCGGCGAGCGCGGAAGCGGTCGAAAAAATATGACTGACAGGCACAAACGCGAGGTTCGCAAACTGCGAACCGACGAATTGCGCAACGGGCTGAGTGTGTTTGCCGGCGTCTATCGTGAATTGCTCGCCCGCGAACCAGAGAGCACGAATGCCCAAGAAATTATTGAGGCTGTTGGTGCGATTCACAAGACAATTTCCGCACTCGGCTTGAACACGAATGAAGAGCTCGCACTACATGCGTTGTTGCTCAAATGCCCACCCCTCAGCA
>CAYOVI010000038.1:0-14096 GCA_964407365.1 uncultured Ferrithrix sp. | reverse complement strand
AAAACCGAGTCGTCAAAAACCGAGTCGTCTGGCAACGAGTCTTCAAAGACAGACAAAAAAGAAGAGAAAAAGGCGCCTGCCAGCAACCCATAGGTTGCACACATTTGTCGCAACAATGAAGCAAAAACTCATCGAGGCTTGGCATGCTTTGTGTCGCGACAGCGCTCGACAACGACTCGTGATTATCGCCTTGACTGTTTTTTGTTCGTTGATTTATCTCGTTTCGGCGGTCTCATTTAGTCACGGTGAAATCACTGTCGCGACCCAACAAGGCTCGGGGCGCTTGGCAATACCTTTTGGTTTTCGGGCCGTGGCAATGCAGAGTGCGGGGCCTTTGCCAAGGCTGCAAAATGGCGACCGAGTTGATGTGATTGTTGATTCAGCAACCGTGCTCGAAGAAGTTTTGGTTGTCGATGTCGCCAAGCAATCTGGTCGACAGACAACGGTCGTCTTGGCGGTGCCGGTGTCAAAATCCGCGATGATCGCCAATGCGGCGTCTCTCGGTGCCTTGAGCCTCGTGCTGGTCGGCTAACGCCAGTTGTTGGCAGCAACAATCAAGATTGCAGCGCCAAGAGCAACTCGATAGGCAACATATGGCGAAAAGCTCTTGGTGCGCACGAGTCGAATCATCGACCACATCGCAACCCAACCAGAAATGCCTGCGCTCAAGATGCCGACCAACATCGGAACGGCCAATCCATGGGGTATGCCGTCACGCACGAGTTGCACAAGTTGAAAAACAACCGCACCACCGATAATCGGCACGCTCATCAAAAACGAAAGTCGGGCTGCTGCGTCTCTTGAATAACCAGTCAGACGAGCAGCCGTGATCGTTATCCCCGAACGCGAAGTGCCGGGGTTCAGCGCTAACACTTGCGCTGAACCAATTATTAGTGCATCGCGCAAAGAGAGGTTTGCGACTTCGCGTGAACTCTGAACAGAAGTCGCTCGTCTGTCTGCCCACATCAGCAACAAACCAAAAACAATCAAACTGATTGCGATCAAATTTGGCGTGCCGAGCCGCTCGGTGATTGCATCTTCAAAAATCACACCGACAATGCCAGCGGGCACAGCCGAGACAACCAAGAACCAAGCCTGTTTTCCGATCACTGATGACGAGCCCCGTCGTCGCAACACAACTTGCAGGCCCGAACGAAGATAAACCCCTAGTTCACGCCGTAAATAAATCAACACGGCAACGAGAGTGCCAAGATGCAGAGCCGTGTCGAATGCCTTGGCCGTCGATTGTGAGTCGTAGTCGTTCCAGTTGAACAGCCATGGCACAATTTCCAAGTGTCCGCTAGATGAGATCGGCAAAAATTCGGTCAAACCTTGCACGATGCCAAGCACGATTGCGTGCAAAATCGACATGCCTCTTACGAACCACTCATCATTACGTCGTTGATAACCAACGAAAGACCGACTGCACGCATCGGCAACCAGTCGATGTCATTGCCCAAATCTGTGATATTGAGCAACATTTTTTGCAACGTAGACGCAATCGTAAATTCACGAATCGGCGCACCGAGTGTGCCATTTTTGATCACGATGCCAGATGCGCCCGTTGAAAAGTCGCCTGAAATCGTGTTTACGCCGCTGTGCATGCCAGAAACATCTTGAATCAAGACTCCGTCGTCAATCGAAGCGATCAATTCGGCTTGGGTTTTGGTGCCCGGTTGAACCTGCATCGCCAAACAACCAACGCCAGGCCCGCCCATGAAACCACCACGAGTTGCATTTCCCGTGCTCTTGGTGTTCATGCGACGAGCGCTATAGCTAGAGTGCACGAATTTTTTGAGCACCCCGTTTTCGATCAAGATATTTCGTCGTGCCGCCAGGCCTTCGCCGTCGATGTCGGTGGCCGTATATGCCAATGGGTTGGTCGGGTCATCGACAAGGGTGAAACGAGTCGCCGCGACTTGTTCGTTGAGGCGCTCGCGAAACAAACTGCGGCCCTTGGCCAGGTTTTCGCCGTTCAAGGCGCTCGACAAAATGCTGACAAATTGCGAAGTCACGAAGGGGTCCAAAACAATCGTCACGCTTTTGCTTGCAGGCTTGGTTGCACCGAGCAATCGAGTTGCGCGATCTGCGGCTTCGCGCGCTGCCTTGTTGAGGTCGAATTCCTTGGGCGAGTCGCCTACCGAAAAACCAAAACCAGTCTGCGCTTCGTCACCGTCATCGGCCAAAGTTGCCACCGAGACATAGCAAGAATTGCCTCGACCACTTTCGCGAATGCCAGTTGTGGTGGCCACGGCGGTCTCCGCCCAACCATCTTCATAGTTCGACTGCTCGGCCCTCACCCGAGCATCGGCCGCGAGGGTGAGTTTTTCTAACTCTTTTGTGATTTCTATTTTTTTGTCGGTCGGGTAGTTGGCGAGTTCTTCATCCCAAAACTTTTGCGGAATTTGCTCGACTCCATCTGGCTCGGCGAGGCCCGCCCACTGATCAACGGTGCCGAACTGAATATTGTCACGAGCTTCGGCCAAAACTTCGGCGATCGCCGAGGGTTCAAGTGTGCCCGCATATGCAAAACCCGTTCGACCATCTTTGATGATTCGAATTCCAACGCCCTCGCTTTGTGCCGAAACGAAGTGCTCGAGTTCGCCTTCATAGACGCGCACTGATGTTTCGCCACCACGCGAAACATAGGCCTCAATCTGTTCGCCTTTTTTTGCTTGTTCTACGACCGAGTCTGCGAGAGATTGCAACTCTGGCACGCCAACACTCATGCCGCAGTGCCACCGATTGTCAGCGAGCGAACTCGAAGAGTTGGTTGACCGTCGCCTACTGGCACACCCTGACCATCTTTGCCACAAGTGCCGGGGTTGCCCATTGCAAAGTCGTTGCCGAGCAGATCGATATCTTTCAAAACTTCTGGACCGTTGCCGATCAAGTTGCCCTCGCGCAAAGGCTCGGTGATTTCACCGTTCTCGATTAAATAAGCCTCGGTCATGCCGAACACAAAGTCACCACTTGCTGTGTCTACTTGACCGCCGCCAAGTTTGGCGATGTAGACACCTTGCTTGGTGTCGCGCACGATGTCGTCTGGGTCTTGATCGCCGTTGAGCACAAAAGTATTGGTCATTCGCACCATGGGCAAGTGCTGATAACTCTGACGACGACCATTGCCACTTTGCGGGCGACCTTCTTTGCGTGCGCGCAGGTAGTCCCACATATAGTCGGTGAGCACGCCATCTTTGATCAACGTGTTGCGTTGCGATGGGTGCCCCTCGTCGTCGATACCGATTGCGCCCCACTCTGCGGTCATCGTGCCGTCGTCGACCAGTGTGACGAGCGGTGACGCAACGAGTTCGCCCATCTTTCCGCGATAAACACTCGCACTCTTGCCAACGAGGTCTGCTTCGAGACCGTGACCGCACGCCTCGTGAAACAAAACGCCGCCACTGCCCCGTTTGATGACGACTGGCATCGCGCCAGACGGCGCGGGTCTTGCACTCAATTTTGTTACCGCTTGCTTTGCCGCACGAATCGCCAACTCTTCGACGTCGTTGATGTCGAACATCTCGAAACCAATCGTATGACCCAAAGAGTCATAGCCGGTTTGCATGCCGCCATCACCGGTTGCTACGACGCTCACTCTCAACAAAGTGCGCACCTGCTCGTCGGCACTGAACACGCCGTTGCTGTTGGCGATCAAGATTCGTTTGCGCGAATCTCCGTAACCTGCTGAAACCTGCACAATCGCTGCATTGACCGAACGCGCCGCGGCATCAACACGTTTGAGCAGTTCGACTTTGCGCGACTTTTCAACTGCGTCCGGTGAGAGTTTTACTGTGTTGACAGAATGGCGCAACACATTGCCGAGTTGCACTTTGTGCACACCTCCATCGCCCTGTTTTGCGGCCAAGGCGGCGGCCTCAGCGGCTGCCAACAACCCACGCTCTGAAAGATCTGAAGTGTGGGCAAAACCAGTCGTCTCACCCGAAACAACTCGAATGCCCGCACCACGATCGCGCCCCGACGTGACCTGTTCGACCTTGCCATCGTCGAGGCCAGCCGAAGTTGAACGCTTGTCTTCTATATAAATCTCAGAAAACTCGGCGCCGGTGCTGCGCCCCTTGGCCAAAACTTTTTCTAAAACATCTGGTGCTACGAGGGGCTCTAGATTTTGGGTGATTGACATGATCACAGCCTAGGCGTCACAAGTCTCGCGGCGACTTGCCCAAAGTCGTAATCTTTATTTGTGAACGAAGCGAACGCCGAACGAGTCGTCCCAAAAAAGCAGGGGCGTCGTCCTTTGTTGCCGATCGACTTCGAACACCGCATGATCTGGTGGAAAGAAGTTTTGATCTTCGGAATCTTTTATTCGGTTTATACCTTGATTCGCAATCAGTTTGGTTCGACTTTGGTCGAGGGTGTCTCGGTGCCGAATCACGCATTCACAAACGCGATTCGCGTCATTCGCTTCGAGCGATGGATCGGTCTATATCACGAAGAAACATTGCAAGATTGGGTCTTGCCACACCTTTGGCTCGTCAAGACGCTGAACGTGTTTTATGGCACCGCGCACTTTTTTGTGACTCTCGGTGTATTTATCGCGCTCTACAAACTGCGACCAAGCGTTTTTGGTCAGTGGAGAAACACGCTCGCCGTCATGACTGCGCTGGCAATCATCGGCTTTTCGCTGTTTCCGTTAATGCCACCCCGGTTGCTCGACGCACCCTGCCCCGATGAGGGCTACGGCGCTGCATGCATCGAAAGTGAGTATCGCAACTTCAACGAGGCCGAAAACTTCGGGTTTGTCGACACGATTCGAGAATATGGCGGACCATGGGCTTTTGATCGTGGCCCTGGTAGCAAGATCTCGAATCAATACGCCGCGATGCCGTCATTGCACATCGGCTGGGCAACTTGGTGCGCGTTCGGACTTTGGCCGATCGCACGGCGATTGTGGATGCGAATCGCACTGTTGATTTATCCGGCGATCACGACTTTTTGCATCATTGTCACCGGCAACCATTTTTGGCTGGACGGCGTCGGTGGAATATTGGCCTACGTTGTGGCATATTTCATTGGCACCGAGATTCATTATTGGAACCATCGGCGACTCGTAACCAAACTCACCAAGAACCACCCGAGCGCGCGGGGCTAGCGTTGTAGGCGCTATGGCGCTATCTGATATTCGCCAACCGAGCGATCTCGCGAAGTTGAGCTTTGAGCAACTTGCAGAACTGTCGGGCGAGATTCGTGACTTCATCGTTGATTCGGTTGCGAAAAACAGCGGCCACCTGGGCTCAAACCTAGGTGCCGTCGAATTGACGTTGGCTCTGCACAGAGTCTTTGAATCGCCGCGCGACGCGATTTTATGGGACACAGGCCATCAGGCATATGTGCACAAAATTGTCACCGGCCGCCGCGGTGGGTTCAACAATTTGCGCCAAGCCGGTGGCATTTCTGGCTACCCCAGCCGTGAAGAAAGCATCCACGACTTCATTGAAAACAGTCATGCATCAACAGTTTTGAGTTACGCATACGGGCTCGCAGTTGCGCGCGATAAAAGTTCGAGTCCTGATCACCGCCATATCGTCGCCGTAATTGGTGATGGTTCGCTAACTGGTGGCATGGCATATGAGGCGTTGAACAATCTTGGGCACTCGAAGCGTCGTGTGATCATTGTGCTCAACGACAACGGCCGCTCGTATGCGCCGACGATTTCAAATGTTACGAGTCCACAGACTTTGAACACTGCACCAAGCGCGATCGACGAAACGGGCGAATTGCCTCGTCCGCAAGACAAACTCACCAAATTGCTTTCGCGCGCTCTCACCGACATCAGACTCAACCCCGTTTACGTTCGTCGTCAGCGCAAACTCGAAAAGTTTTTGTATGACTTGCCTGTCGTCGGCCCACAAGCCGAGCGTGGCATCGAGGCATTCAAAGCAGGCATTCGCGAATTCTTGCAACCGACCGCATTTTTTGAAGCACTCGGTGTGCGATATATCGGACCAATCGACGGCCACGACCAAGAAGCACTCGAATATGCGTTGCGCTCGGCGTCGAAACGCGTCGAAGAAGGGCCGCTCGTCATTCACGTGATAACCCAGAAAGGTCGCGGCTACCCGCCTGCCGAAGACGACGACGAGAAGAATCTTCACGACGCCCCGGTGTTCGACCCAGTTACTGGTCCACCAAAATCGGTGCCAACTGGTTATACGCAAGCGTTCGCAGATTCGATTATCAAAATCGCCGAACAAGATTCACGAATCATGGCGATCACTGCAGCGATGCCCGGGCCGACAGGCTTGTTGCCGTTTCAGGCGCGGTTTCCCGATCGATTCATCGATGTTGGCATCGCAGAGCAACACGCGGTTACTTCGGCGGCCGGCATGGCGATGGGTGGACTGAGACCAGTTGTTGCTTTGTATTCGACTTTCTTGAATCGTGCATGGGACCAAATTGTCTATGACGTCGCCTTGCACCGTTTGCCGGTTGTTTTTTGCATCGATCGTGCGGGCATAACGGGTGACGATGGCCCAAGCCACAACGGCATCTTCGATATGTCACTGTTGTCAAAGGTGCCAGGCATGCGATTGCTCGCACCTTCGAGCGCGCAAGACCTCGCACAAATGCTTGAAGATTCGATTTCGCTTTCTGACACGGGGCCAGTTGCAATTCGCTATCCGAAAGGCTTGGCGCGTTCAGTTGGTGAGCGAGAAGTTGGCTCGGGCTTGCACGCACGCAAATTGCGCAACTCTTCTGTGCCCAATGTTTGCGTTTTGGCGATCGGCAAAATGGTCGCGGCCGCCGAAAATGCAGTCGATGCTCTTGCAAGTCGGGGCATCGAGATAACTCTTTACGACGTTCGAAGTTGCGTGCCAGCCGACGAAGAAATGATTGCCGATGCGGCACGCCACTGCGTTGTTGTGACTATCGAAGATGGCATACGAGATGGTGGCATCGGAATGATGCTCGCCGACCTAGTGACCAAAGCGCCGGGGTCTGTGCACCCGCGAGTCGAAGTTTTGGGCCTGCCGACAAAATTCACGCCACATGCCAAGCCAGCCGCGATTCTCAAACAACTAGGGCTTGATGCCGAGACGCTTGCTGTAACCCTTGCCGACTTGGCAACGGTCAAAAATTGCTAAACAAAGCTTTGCTTGACGGCGAGTTATCGCTCGCATTGCGAGTTGCAGACGCCGCTGATGCCGTGAGTCTTGCCGGCTTCGACTCACGAAGCTTTTCGGTGATGCACAAAGACGACAAAAGCGAAGTTACAGAAATTGATCGCGCCACCGAAACTGCAATCACAAATGTTTTGCGAGCCGA
Organism: uncultured Ferrithrix sp.; assembly: GCA_964407365.1. Taxonomy (GTDB): domain Bacteria; phylum Actinomycetota; class Acidimicrobiia; order Acidimicrobiales; family Ilumatobacteraceae; genus BACL27. Next base: position 6,809 of record CAYOVI010000038.1, on the reverse strand, counting down.
GCGACCTGAGCACAGTGTTTACGGTGAGGAACACGGCATCGTCGGCCCCGCTGATGCGAGGTTTCAGTGGGTGATTGACCCAATTGATGGCACGAGCAACTTTGTGCGCGGCGTGCCGGTGTGGGCGTCACTAATCGCGCTCGTACACGACAATGTGCCGGTGCTCGGTGTTGTTTCGGCACCGGCGATGCGCATGCGTTGGTGGGCCCACATTCACGATGATTCTTTTTACAACGGCAAAAAAATAAACGTCAGCAAGACCCGAGCTATTGATGACGCGAGTCTCAGCATCACTCTCAATAAAAAATGGCGAGATCTTGACGCCGACAACTTGCTAGAAAAACTGCAACGCAGCGTCTCGCGCGTGCGTGGTTATGGCGATTTTTGGCAGCACATGTTGGTCGCCCAAGGCGCAGTTGACATCGCAATCGACGCAATCGGACTAGCCCCCTATGACGTTGCAGCCTTGGTGCCAATAGTGCAAAGCGCTGGTGGCCAATGTTCTGATCGATTTGGTTCAAGCAACTGGCGTGCCAACACGCTGATCACCTCAAACTCGCTGCTGCACGCCGAAGCCCTTGCCCACGTTCCCAAATAACTGACTGGCCCCAAGCGCTGGTCAGCGTTGCAAAAACCAGACTATTGCTGCGACGACGGCGAGCACGGGCAACACACGTTTGATAATCGGCATCGCCAATGAAAGACCTGTTGACCCGAGCAAATTTAACGGCGCATTCTCAACTGGCGCATTTTGAGCTGACCCACTCGTGGCTTGCTGTGAAGTGGTGATTGTCTGCGACATACCTGAAGAGCTTGGCGAGTCTTTTGAAAGCACACTTGATTCGAGATTGACAACAAATTGTTTGATCAACTTGTCGCTTACATCGGCGAGCGCACCGCGACCAAACTGGGCGATCTTGCCGGTAATCGTTAGATCGGTGTTCACCGTGCAACGAGTCGTGGTTGCATCTACGGCCTCTAGTTGGGCGGTGATGATCGCCGATGCGTTGCCTTTGCCCGTTGAGTCGCGACCCTCGCCCTTCAACACGGCACGGTGCGCGGCATCATTGCGTTCTTGAAAAATTGCTTGACCGCCGAATTTGGCCACAATCGGCCCGACCTTGACGGTGACATGACCTTTATATATGTCGCCTTCGATGCTGGTCAGAGTCGCTCCAGGCAGACACGGCGCGATTCGCTCCAAGTCTGTCAGCGTCGCCCATGCAACATCAATCGGTGCCTTCACCTCAAAAGCATTGTTAATTTCCATCTGCAGGTCTCCTGAAAAATCATCTTACTTAGCCATCTAGGCTTGGCACATGGCAACCACGGTGATTCGCGACGCCGCACTCGTCGACGGCACCGGTGCACCGCAAAGACCCGCTGACATAGTCATCAAAGATGGACTCATCACTGAAATTACGCCTGCACTCAAAGCATCCACCGCTCACGCATCTCACGTGATCAACGCTGAAGCAATGCTCGTCGCCCCGGGTTGGGTCGACGTGCACACGCATTATGACGCACAAGCAACTTGGGATCCGTGGCTGACGCCAAGCAGTTGGCACGGTGTCACAACTGCAGTCATGGGCAACTGTGGTGTCGGTTTTGCACCGGCTCTGCCCGAGCGTCACGAATGGTTGATCGAATTGATGGAAGGTGTCGAAGATATTCCTGGCGCTGCGATGGTTGAGGGCATCAAGTGGGAATGGGAGTCGTTTCCCGAATATCTAGATGCTCTCGAAAGAAAACCCAGAGTTTTAGATCTCGGGGCACAAATAGGTCACGGCGCATTGCGCGCGTTCGTGATGGGTGACCGCGGCGCCAACAATGAAGACGCAAATTCGGGCGATATCGAAAAGATGGCAGTGCTAACAGAGCAAGCATTGCGCGCCGGCGCTCTGGGGTTTTCGACTTCGCGCACGTCTCTACACAAAAGCAAGAGCGGCGAATTTGTGCCGGGCACGAGCGCGCAACCAGACGAGCTCTACGGCATCGCCGAGGCAATTCGTCGCGCCGGCCACGGCATTTTTCAGATGGCTGCGGAACATTGGCGCGTGCCTGGGGCCGAATGGCAATGGATGCGCGAACTAACACGTCGCACAGGTGTAACGATGAGCATCAACCTAAATCAACCAGCCGATGACCCAGAGTTGTGGCGCGAGACCCTTGCTCTCATCGAAGAGTCGGCGAAACTCGGTGAAAAAATTGAGGCTCAAGTAGCGGGTCGCAGCATCGGTCTGATCATGTTTTTGCAGGGCACAATTCACCCGTTGATAATGCACACCGCATATCGTGAGGTCGCATCATTGCCCATTGCTCAAAGAGCAGCGGCACTGGGCGAACCCCGACGCCGACAAAGATTGCTCGACGAGACACCGACACACAAGTTTTTTCATCAGTTCGTTGGCGAGAACTTTCACCAGATGTTTCCGATCACTTCGGCAGCAATTGATTATGAGCCAACTCGCGAACAGTCAGTCGCGGGCATCGCCGCAAGAACGGGCAAAAAACCATTCGAGGTGATCATCGATCACCTTCTGGCCGACGGTGGCACGGGCATGATTTATCGTCCGTTTTTGAACTATGCATATGGCGATTTATCGATGACTTATGACTTGTTGCAACACCCGAATACGCGCAACGGGCTCAGCGACGCTGGTGCGCACTGCGGTGTGATCTGCGACGGTGGCATGCCGACATTCAATCTGACGCACTGGGTGCGCGATCGAAAGCGCGGCCCAAAACTCGAACTCGAGCACATGGTCAAGCGACAAACTCGTGACACCGCAAAATTGCACGGCTTGTGCGATCGCGGCGCAATATTGCCTGGTCTGCGCGCCGACATCAACGTGATCGACTTCGATTCGCTTGGCTTTGAAAACCCGAAAGTCGTTTTCGACCTGCCCGCCAAGGGTCGCCGACTCGTGCAAACTGCACACGGCTATGTCGCCACGCTCGTCAATGGTGTGCAGACAGTCGATCACGATGAGTTCACGGGCGAGTTGCCAGGCAAACTGGTGCGCGGCCCACAGTCTTAAATATTTTTCTTTTTCGAGCAGGCAAATTTGCGCAAAATTTTGGTTTTGTTCTTATGCGGGGTTCTTTGTTTCGGCTGTGCGCGACAAACGAACACCGGCCTTACACCAGACACGACCAGCATGGGCGCGAGTTCGCCTATTTCAGAATCGCCGACCACCAGCACGACGACGGTTGTTGACAAAAAGCAGTTCACACTTGCCGTCAGCGGCGACATTCTGCCCCACAGCCAGCTTTGGCGTGGCGCAGCGCTTGTTGCCGCTAAAAATGGCGAGCCAAACGGTTATGACTTTAGACCGATGTTTGCAAATGTCAGACAAATATTGTCAAGCGTTGACCTTGCGATCTGTCATCTTGAAACGCCAATTGCACCCAAAGGCGAAAAACTAACGACGTATCCGTTTTTTGGCGTGCCAGCACAAATTACCGACGCGATTGCATTCGCCGGATTCGATCGTTGCAGCACCGCTAGCAATCACGCGATGGATCGCGGTGTCGCAGGAATCGACGCGACAGTCGATGCACTCGAGCGTGCTGGTGTTTCTCAGGCTGGCATGGCTCGCACCCCAAGCGAAATTGAACCATTGGTGTTTGAGGTCAATGGCATCAAAGTTGCACATATGTCTTATACGTTTAGTTACAACGGACTTCCTGCGGCCAATGGTGAATCTTGGCGCTCGGCGCTGATCAACTCAGACAGAATTTTGCGCGACGCCCGACAGGCTCGCAAACTTGGTGCAGAGGTTGTTTTGGTGAGCATGCACTGGGGCAACGAGCGTGAATCATCACCGAGTGCTTTTCAACAACGAATAGCCGACGAAATCACGAAAACGAACGAAGTCGATTTGATAATTGGCAGCCACGCCCATGTGCTTCAGCCAATCGAGAAGGTTAACGACAAATGGGTGATCTATGGGCTTGGCAACTTTCTTTCAAATATGCCGACCGCGCCCAAAGACCCACCGTGGCCATCGAGCACACAAGACGGTGCGATCGTTTCGACCTTGATCTCGGTGAATATTGATGGTCAAGTCGTGGTCGAGCCACCAGTTGTCACACCGACTTGGGTCGATCGAATTGATGGCTGGCAGATTCGCTCGGTGCTATTTGATCTCAATAACAACGACATCTCACTTGCCACGCGAGCTGCTCTCAAAGATTCTTTGCGTCGCACCACCAAGGTGCTCGGCGATTTCATCGCCAAGTGACTGAAAACCAAATAGTCGGTTAGCGTCAGGTGCGTGAACAAATATCGCGAGATGTTCAGTCTTGACCCGCGAGTCACATATCTCAATCACGGATCATTCGGCGCCGTACCAAATGTCGTTGCGCAGGCCCAACGCGAGTTTCAACAACTTGAAGAAAGCAATCCGAATCTATTTTTTCGCACCACACTGCCCAAATTGCACGACGATGCGTGTGAGTTTGTGGCCGATTGGCTCGGCACATCACCCAAACTTTTTGCGTTCGTGCCCAATGCGTCTCAAGGCGTTATCACGGCCGCAAGTGCGCTCGTTACCAAGCCACGATCACAAATTGTGGCCACAAGCCTTGGCTATGGTGGCGTGCTCAACGGTCTTGCCGAGATTGCGCGTCGCAATCAAAGCACTTTGCGAATCGCCGAAATTGACTTTGCCGCCGGCGCACAGACCGCCGACGACATCGCCGACAGCGTTTTTGCTGCACTGACGAACGAAACGACGCTCGTGGTTCTCGACCAAATCACATCTGAGACCGCGCTCGAACTGCCCCTCGATCAAATCGTGCGCACCATTCGTCGCGTTTCGCCGCACGCTCGTGTGGTGATCGACGCTGCACACGCACCAGGCATGCTAAGGCCGGCATTGCCAACAGATTTTGATGTTTGGGTCGGCAACTTTCATAAATGGGTCTGTGCCCCGCGCGCCTCTGCAGGCATGGTTTGTCGCACGAGTGAGATAGCAGAACAAATCGTTCCGCTCGCACCGTCATGGGGCTTCGAAGCGGGGTTTCCGAAGTCATTTTTCTCTCAGGGCACCGACGACTATTCGAGCTATCTCGCCACGCCTGATGCAATTAAATTCGGCATGTCAATCGGTGTTGAAAAAATTGACGAACACAATCGTCGCGTTCTCGACGGTGCCGCGACTATGTTGCAAGACCATTGGGGCACCGAACCAGTCGTGCCGGTCGAAATGTTTTGCCCATATATGCGCTTGGTGCGTCTGCCCCTAAAGGAACAATTGACCAGGCCCGAGTGCGATGCTCTCACGCTAAAAATCAGCCAAGAATTAAAAATTGAAACGGTGATCGTCTCGCCTGGCGACTCGACCTATCTGCGACTCTCGGCATTCATCTATAACGAACCCGCCGACTACGAAAAATTAAAATTGATCAACCTAAATTAGTCAGCAAGTTGCGGCGTCGACACCGGCCGCGTTGAGTTCGCCAATAAGTGCATCGCGAGTTTTGATGTCGGCCACACCCATTGTCCACCTGATGCCGCACAAAATGGGCGTATCGGCCCAAGTTTGCTCGCTGCCAGTTGTGCCGAGCAGCGCGAGAGCTTCATCGCTCACCCGCTGTTTTTCTTCTTGGCTCACATAGATATCAAAATCAATCTGTTTGTTATCTCGCTTGCACTGCCAAGACTGTTTGTTTTCTGATGGAGACTTTTGCCAAAGCGATGACAAAGGCTCACAAACAACATTGGCTATTTCACCGGCGACACCTGTCGGAACTATGAAATCAGCATCTGCAGACACACCCGAGTTCGAGTCGTTGGCGCCACACGAAACCACGACGAGCAAAAGGGTTGTCATTGCAAGTTTTTTCATTGGCACTCCCAACGGGATTTGAACCCGTGCCGCCACCTTGAGAGGGTGGTGTCCTAGGCCGCTAGACGATGGGAGCAAGTAGCCCCCTCACGCTATCTGTGTTTTTAGTCGCGGTAGCGGTTAAGAATTCTGCGCCGTCGTTCTCTTTCGACGCGTTTTTGCTTGCGGGTTTGCCATACCAAGAACAAAACTATTGCCAGCGACAAAGTCACGAGTATCGTCGCCCAAATGTCCATATCAGATCAAAGACCAAATATCGAGCGCCAAGAGCACACCGACAATTAGCAGTGCCGTGCCAAATTGCTTGGTGAAAATTGTCGACGGCCATTTTCGCCTTGAGCGCGCGAACCAGCCGATCGCTGTGCGTGTTAAGTTGAACGCGCCGATTGTAAAGAAATTGATTTTGATCTTGTCGGAAGGGTTGTCGAACCACGAAGGCGAAGACTGCAGGCATGACGCCGAGCAATTCGACGGCTCTGAAAAGTCGCTCTTTGGCAAGTCACGACACCTTTACTAAGTGAGTTTATTTAACTTTATTATAGTGAGTGTGACGCACAGGTCTCGGTGCCGCTGAACTATCGATACTTTGTCGATCGAGACGGTCTACTTGCCTGCGACCTTGGCGATGAGTACGACAAATATGCTTGGCGGTGCTGCACAAAAAGACCGTGAGTTCAGGCTCAAGGTGCTTGCTACCGCACTAGAAAGTCCTCAACTTAAGAAACGGGTGTGCGAGACAACAAGAGAAGCTCATGCATGGATGAATTTAACTATTGATGCGGCAATTCCGAAGCTTCCAGAAGATGACCGCCACTTCGACCGAAGACTCTTCACCTTGTTGTTGTTCAACACCATGTCGGACTGATCCGCGCATCTTCACGCGCGAATCGCGACGCAAAAAAGAATAATGCGCAGCATCGTGGCGTTGGGGAGCAAGGAATCGAACCCTGAATA
>CAYOVI010000037.1:9089-14162 GCA_964407365.1 uncultured Ferrithrix sp. | reverse complement strand
GCGGAACTCGGCTTTCACGCCAGGCGATTTTTAACATCGTCAAGAAATATGCAACCTTGGCCAACATCAAAGAGATTTCACCGCACTCTTTGCGTCACTCGTGCGCCACGCACATGTTGGTGCATGGGGCAGATTTGCGCGTGGTTCAAGAATTGCTAGGTCATGCCTCTGTTAGCACGACCCAGATTTACACTCGAGTCGACAACGAGGTTCTATACGAAATGTATCGTGAGGCACATCCTCGGGCTCGGGTTACTTCATGAAAAAATTGAGGCACCTAGTCAAGCGTTTTGTTACGTCATTAGACCGACGAGCACTTTCAAACCTCGACGTTGAGACGGTGCGGGGTGTTCTGACGGACCGCGAATTTGAACTCTGGTCTCGAATGCCTCTGATCGACCAAAAACATAGCCTCGTTGTGTTGCGTCGTTTTCTGAACATTTTGCCCGAGGCAAACAAATCGACGATTCGCGCCTGTCTCTTGCATGATCTAGGCAAGACCGAAGCTCAACTCGGTGTTTTCGGTCGCGTTATCGCAACCGTAGTTGGAAGGCGAGGCCAAAGATTCATTCGCTATCACGATCACGAGGCGATTGGTGCAAAGATGTTGCGAGATATCGGCAGCGAAGAAGCCACCTGGCGACTTGTCTCGGGTGAGATTCCAAAAAATGATGCTCAAATGTTGAAATTCGCCCGAGCATTGCTCGAGGCCGACGAAATCTAACTGTTGGCCAGAAAACCTATCGAGGTTTGTGCTCGCGCAAGTGTCGCACTTGCAACGGCTTGCGCCCGCACGTTGCCTTTGTGTATGAGTCTCATCAGTTCGGCTTTGTCGGCCAACAATTGGTTGTACCGCTTTTGAATTGGCTCGAGCATCTCGATCACGGCTTGACCGGTGGCAGTTTTCAAATCACCATAACGGGTGAAGCCTTTTGCCACACTTTGAGGCGTTGAGTTTGTTGCTGCCGCCAATATTTCAAGCAGGTTGGCAACACCTGGCTTTCGTTCACGGTCATAGACAACCTCTGAGTCACTGTCGGTGACTGCGCGCTTGAATTTCTTCTCGATTGTCGCTGGATCGTCGAGCATATAGATAAGACCTGAATCTTCTTTTCCAGATTTTGACATCTTTGCATTCGGGTTCTGAAGGTCCATCACGCGGGCACCACTTGCAGGCGTGACAGCCTTGGGTATCACGAACGTGTCACCAAATCGGTGATTGAATCTGATCGCAATGTCGCGCGTGATTTCAACGTGCTGACGTTGGTCGTCACCGACTGGCACTTCGTTGGCGTCATAGAGCAAAATGTCGGCGGCTTGCAATGCGGGGTAGGTGAACAAGCCCGCCGACACAAACTCTGCCTCACGCTTGGCTGATTTGTCCTTGAACTGCGTCATTCGACTTAGTTCGCCAAACGAAACGGTGCACTCCATTATCCAACTCAATTGGCTGTGCTCGGGAATATGGCTCTGAACAAAAACCGTGGCAACATCTGGGTCGAGGCCAACTGCAAAAAGCATCGCCGCGAGTTTCAGGGTGTTTTGCCCGATGACATTGGGCTTTTCGGTCACGGTAAGGGCGTGTAGGTCGACTATGCCGTGAAAAACGTCGGCCTTTTTTTGACCTGAGACCCAATTTCGAAGCGCCCCGAGATAGTTGCCTAGGTGCACCTCACCGGTGGGCTGAATACACGACAAAACACGAGTCACGCATCAACCTTAGTTGCCGACATATAAAGCCATGGGGAGGTAATCTCGCTGTAATGAAATATGCAGTTTCAACTCCGACATTTGACGGACCATTTGAACTGCTTTTGCATCTGATTTTAAAAGAAGAAGTCGATATCCACGAAGTTTCATTGTCGAACATCGTCACGGCTTATTTGGACGAGGTCGCAAAAATGCAGGCCATCGACCTTGATTTGGCGACCGAGTTTTTGTTGATCGCCGCCACTCTGATTGAACTCAAGACCAGGCGTCTTTTGCCAGGCAAAGATGACGGTGACATCGACGACGAATTGGCCCTTTGGGAAGAGCGCGATTTGTTGCTTGCTCGTTTGCTTGATTGCAAGACGTTCAAAGATGTGGCAACCGTGTTTAGCGACTTGGTAAGCAAAGCCGACCTTAGTTTCCCGCGCATGGCTGGTCCCGAAGAGCGCTTTGCTTCGATCATGCCTGACCTTCTCGAGGGTGTTAGTCCGTTGCGAGTGCAACGTGCGTTTATGCGAGCCACTGCACCAAAGGCGCCGAAAGTCATTGGCCTCGAGCACGTTGCGCCAATTCGGGCAAGCGTTGCTGAGGCGATTGTTCGTGTTACCGACCAGGTTCGTCAAAAAGGGCGCATGAGCTTTCGTGAAATTGTCGATGGCATCGTCGACAAAATCGAAGTCGTTGTGCGTTTCTTGGCGATACTTGAGCTTTATAAACAAGGACGAGTCGAACTCGAACAGCTGCGTCGCTTCGGTGACATCGAAGTTATGTGGTTGGGTGTCGAAAGTGACTCACTGACAATTGATAATTATGAGGGATAAAAATGTCTAACAACGAAACCAACCTAGACCCGGAGGTCGTGCGTGCCCTAGAGGCAATCTTGATGGTCGCCATGGAGCCCGTGACACCGGCATTGCTCGCGCAGTTATTAGAGATTCCTCAGGCAACTGTCGAGGCGTTATGCGAGAGATTGGCTGCAACATATGAATCTGCTGGTCACGGCTTTCAATTGGTAAAGGTCGCTGGAGGCTTTAGGTTTCAGTCGCACCCCGACCTGGCGCCGTATGTCGAGCGCTTCGTGCTTGACGGGCAACAGGCCCGGGTTTCTTCAGCGGCTCTCGAGACTTTGGCAATAATTGCATATAAGCAACCGTTGTCTCGTTCGCAAATCGCCGCGATCAGAGGTGTTGATCCCGAGGCCGTTATGCGAACTCTGCAGGCCCGAGGCTACATAACCGAAGTGCAGCGCGACGATGGTCCGGGTCAGGCGATTTTGTTCGGCACCACAGCACTGTTCTTAGAGCGACTTGGCATCGCTTCTCTCGACGACCTGCCAAGCATCGCCGACTTTATTCCAGATTCGAGCGTTGTCGAGGCTCTCGAGCGAAGTCTTCGAGTCACAGCTGACGACCCGACGACCTCTCAGCAATAGTAAAAGTCTCGTCGCCGATGTCTGGTGAAAGTTCATTTGGCGCATCGGGCGAAATTGAAAATGAAGAAGGCGAGCGACTGCAAAAAGTTTTAGCTCGCGTGGGTTGGGGCTCGCGTCGCGAATGTGAGTTGTTGATTAGCGATGGTCGAGTGAAAGTCAACGGTGAAATAGCGGGCCTCGGTCGACGAGTGAATACTGAAACCGACAAAGTTGAGGTTGACAACGTGGCTATCGGCGTTGCGCCGAGCCTTGTTTATTATCTGTTGAACAAGCCCCTTGATGTGATCACCACAGCCAAAGATACCCATGGCCGTCAAACGGTTGTTGAGTTGGTGCCCGCTTTGCCACGCGTGTTTCCGGTTGGGCGGCTCGATGCAGACACGGAAGGTCTCTTGATTTTGACCAATGACGGCGAACTGACTCATCGGCTCACGCACCCAAGTTTTGGCATCGAAAAGGAATATTTAGCCCATGTCGTTTGTTCTCGAAATGGTGTGGGCGATTCGGCACTTAGGCAACTTCGCGACGGCATCGAACTCGACGACGGATTAACCTCGCCGGCTCAAGTTGGGCAGTTGCAACCAGGCTTGTTGCGAATAGTCATTCACGAAGGTCGCAACAGGCAGGTGCGCAGAATGTGTGAGGCTGTCGGACACCCGGTTGAAAGATTGGTGCGCGTGCGAATCGGTCCTTTGGTTGATCGCAATTTGGCACCGGGGCAGTGGCGAAACCTGACGACGAGTGAAGTCGTTGCATTAAATCGAGCCACCTCAAACTGACCGACAGGTAGAATTTTGCGATGGCTACTCGTCGTGCGAATGTACTCGGACTTGGTCTGATCGGTGGCTCACTAGCACTGGCCCTTGCAAAGCAAGGTTTCTTGGTCACTGGCGACGACCTAGACAAAGAAGTCGCGAATATGGCATTGGCACGAGGCATGATCGGTGCCGTCGGCATCGACCCAGAAGCCGAGATTAGTTTTGTCGCCACACCCGTGAGTTCGGTGCCTGAGCAGGCAAAACTTGCCCTGGCTAGAACCAAAGGCATAGTCACCGACGTGGGGGGCGTGAAGTCTTCGGTAGTGAATCAAGTCAGTGATTCACGATTCATTGGTGGTCACCCGATGGCCGGCAGCGAGTTGTCGGGTCTCGATGGTGCCGACGATGCGCTCTTCGAGGGTGCAGTTTGGGTTTTGACGCCGTCTAGCGAATCATCTGACGAGACTTTCGAAAAATTGGCAAAAATAATCGGCACGTTCGGAGCCGAAATTGTTGTGCTCGATGCGATTCGCCACGACCAATTGGTTGCCGTGGTCAGTCATCTGCCGCACCTTACGGCTGCGACCCTGATGGGCTTGGCGCAAATCACCGCCGAAGAGCACGTGGCCGTGTTGCGGTTGGCTGCCGGCGGCTTTCGAGACATGACGCGAGTTGCTTCTGGTTTGCCTCAAATTTGGTTGGATATTTGCCGCGAAAATCGCGACGCAATTCTTGAAGCCCTCGACGGCATGATCTCGGGTTTGAACGAGATGCGTGACATCGTGGCAGCGGGCGATAACGGCTTGCTTTTGTCTCGACTGTCTACTGCCCGCAATGCTCGCGCAAATTTGCCGGGACGAGTGCACGAGCTTTTGGATATTTGCGAAGTTCGAGTGCCGATACCCGATCGGGCCGGTGCTGCCGCCGAGATATTTACTTTGGCTGCCGACCTAGGTGTCAACATTGCAAACTTCGAAGTTTCTCACTCTGTCGAGGGTGATCGAGGAATTCTCGTCTTGATCATCGACAAGGCCAGCGCCGAAATGTTTCGAGGCGGGCTCATGGCGCGCAAGTTTCGCCCGAGTGTGCAGACCGTGGCATGAACTTGCCGGTCGGTGGCAACCTAGTTTCGGTACCTGGCTCAAAGTCGATAGCCAATCGCGCCCTGGTTTG
>CAYOVI010000037.1:0-8989 GCA_964407365.1 uncultured Ferrithrix sp. | reverse complement strand
CGCTGCAGCGACGACCGATGAACGACTTGCATTCGGCCTTGAGTGCGCTCGGTGCAAATATTGTGGCTCTAAAAGAGCCGGGACGATTGCCCGTGCAAGTTTCAAAAGGCGATCACTGGGGCGCAAAGATTTCAATCAGTGCTGACGTATCGAGCCAGTTCACAAGCGCCCTCATGATGATTGGGCCATATCTGCCATCTGGTCTCGAAATAACCCTCGGTCAAGAAATCGTTTCGCGCGGTTACATCGAAATGACGGTTGGTGTGATGCGAGCCTTCGGTGCAAAAACCGACTTTTCCGAGAATCAAATCTGGGTCAGTCCGGGTCAATATACAGCCACCAACTTCGCGGTTGAACCAGACGCATCAGCGGCGAGTTATCCGTTGGCAGCAGTGGCCATAAGTGGAGGCTCAGTCACGATCGCTGGACTATCGCGCAATAGTTTGCAAGGTGATGTCGAATTCATAGATGTGCTTGCGCGCATGGGTTGTCAAGTGACCCAGAGCCCGCAAGGTTTGCAAATTCGTCGAGATCGCGACAGCCGTCTGCATGGGGTCAAAATCAACATGTCTCAAATCAGTGATTGTGTGCCGACTCTGGCGGTAGTCGCATTGTTTGCTGATTCGCCAACCCAGATTGAAGGTGTCGAGTTCATTCGAACAAAAGAAAGTGATCGCATCGGTGATCTAGCCAACGAACTTTCGAAACTCGGGGCAAACATCAGCCAAACACGAGATGGAATGCTCATTCAGCCAGCACCTTTGGTCGGTGCCAGTCTCGCCACGCACCACGATCATCGATTGGCGATGGCGTTTTCATTGATCCAGCGCGAGGTGAACGGGGTCGTCGTGCAAAATCCCGAGGTTGTTAGCAAGAGTTGGCCCGGCTTCTTCGAATCTTTGAGTTCGTTTTATATTTCGTAGACCCTTTCTGTTTGCGTCAATTACCTCGAGGCTCTCGGTTTGTGTTCTATACTCGGTCTTTACGTGAAATGAGGTTGGGGTTTTGACACAGGCACGCGAAATCATGACGTGGGAGTCGTTCGGGGTTGCCAGCCGGGAGTTGGCGATGAAAGTAGCCAAAGATGGCTATGAGCCCGACATCATCTTGGCGATTGCCCGCGGCGGGTTGATGGCTGCAGGTGCGCTTGGCTACGCACTTTCTGTGAAAAATACCTACACGCTTAACGTCGAATTTTATACGGGCGTCGACGAGCGCCTTCCAATTCCGATCGTTTTGCCACCGGTGCCAAATCTCATCGATCTCAAAGACTCGCGCATTTTGATCGTCGACGATGTTGCCGACACCGGGCACACTCTGAAGCTCGTCAATGATTTTTGCCATGGTCAGGTCAAAGAATCGCGTATCGCCGTGCTATATGAAAAGCCCGCGTCTATCGTCAAGTGCGAATATGTCTGGAAAATGACCGATCAGTGGATCAACTTTCCATGGAGCGACAAAGAACCCGTGGCAAAGCGCGAATTCAACGTTCGCGACGCTTGATTTTTATTCGTTCAAAATAGTCAACGCCGCGTTTTTGCCACTGGCACCCCAAACGCCTGCCCCGGGAAATGTCGCGGCACCAGTAAGAAAAAGTCCTTTGATCGGTGTTCGATAACGGGTCAACTCTGGTTGTGAATTGAGAAGTGCCGCTAACGGACCACCGGCAAAACTCGTTGCATGACCCTTTGGCAAAAAGAAATCAGTCTCATAGTGCGCCGGCGTCACACAACGCCAGTCGGCGATCGAGTCAATGAAGCCCGGCTCTACCAAATGAGAAAATCTTTCGAGCCAACGACTTGGTTCGGCGTTTGACGACCAACCACCCTTGAACGAATACGGGGTGAAAAGTGCCTCAAGGCTGAATACGTGATCGGTCGCATTCGTCATCGAAGCGTCGAGTACCGATGGCAAGTTGACGAGCATTGCAGGCTGGTCGAGAATTTCGCCACGCGAAATCATCTCAAAACCACGATGTAAGTCTTGAGTAGTCGGGGCAACCACCAGGGTGGCTGTCAAAGGGTCTACACCAAGATCATCAAAAAGTTTCGAGTCGAGGTCGCGATAACGCGGAAGTTTTGTAATTCGAGCATCAATTTTTGACTCATAGCCTTCGAAGTGTGGCGTGGCCCGCCACCTGTCGATTACTTGCTTGGCACTAGACGGCGGATTTTTGAGCCACTTCAAGAAAGTGTCGTGAGGGTTGCAAGCCGAGACCACGCAGTCGGCAAAAATTTCGGTGCCGTTCGCTAAAGCAACACCTCGCACCCTCGGGCCCTCACAGAGAATTTGTGAAACTTGCGTGCTAGTCATCACGACACCGTCGTTCGACTCGATGCTTCGTCGCAGTGAAAGTGGCACCATGCCACTTCCACCAACTGGTCGACCGACCTTTGAGGAATGTCGCAATGCATATGTGAGCGCCCCAAGACCGGTGCCTGGCGTGTGAGGTGAGACACCCCAAACCGTCGGACCAGTCACAAGTGCCGGTCCGATCAGCGACTCAGATCTAAAATATTTTTGCAAAACTTGCGCCGCAGACAATTTGCTCCAGCGCAACATCGTGGTTACGCCTTTGCCACGACGCTTAATCACCTTGCCAACAAGCGATCTCCGGGTCGGGGGCTGGCTGGCGGCATCAATGATCATCTCGGCTATTGGCAACGCATCTTGCAGATATGCGCGGTAGCCATCGATATCTTGCTTGAAGAAACGTTCGACGACTTCTAATGTGCGATTTACGTCGCGAAAATGCGGCCAAATTCGACGATCGTGCCACGATGTCGCCATTTGGGTTGGGTCTACGTCCAAATATTTCAGCCCATGCGTGGCCAAATTGAGGTCTTCAATAACGCCAGTGGTGCGAAAAGTCAAATGATCGCAATTGCATATGTTCACCGTTATGCCCGAATATGTTTCGCTTGACGCCGTGCCACCAACTTCGCCACGGGCTTCGACCACCAAAACTTTTTGACCTGCCTTTGCCAGATAGGCCGCGCAAACCAGTCCATTGTGTCCGCCACCGATGACAATGGCATCAAATCGCTTGTATGTGTCTGCAGATGCCACGCTCTATATTGCCATTTAGATAGGGTGTTTGCCATGCCAAAAACGATTCGCCGTCTGGGCGATCTAAGAGGGCCCGATGTCGCACACAAGATCACTTCGCGGTCGATTTTCGTGCAACCCCTCGGTGCGATTGAACAGCATGGTCCTCATTTGCCTTTCAACACAGATGAGGTCATCGCTACTGCTGTGGCCGAGGCCACTGTGGCCAAAGTCGCCGATTCGCTCGACGTTTGGCTTTTGCCCACCTTGACCTATACGAAATCAAATGAGCATGCTTGGGCTCCGGGCACGATTTGGCTGTCGGCAACAACGATGCTCAACGTGCTCGATGATATTGGCCGATGCATATCGCGAACCAACGCCCAAAAGCTTGTTTTCTTAAACGGCCACGGCGGCAATTCGGCGCTTTTGAACGTGGTCAATCGTGAGTTACGTCTCAATTATGGCTTGCAGACATTTACGGCTCATCCTTCGATGCCCCCTGACCAGGGTGGTGGTTCTGCCGAAAGTGAACTCGGCATGGGCATTCACGGTGGCACCGATGAAACATCTGTGATGCTGCACCTGCGCCCAGACCTCGTCGATATGTCCAAAGCGGTGCGACGAATACCCGAAAAGATCGCGTTGAACAAACACGTCCGGTTTGGCGGTGCGGTGAGCTTTGGTTGGCTTTCCAACGATTTCTTTGTAGAAGGTCATATTGGTGACCCGACTTTTGCCACCGCTGAGATGGGTGCCCGCATGTTTGGGTCTGCCGTGCAGAACTTCGCCGATGCACTCGGCGAAATCTCAACTTTCAATTTCGGCAAATAAATTTCAGCCCGAAAATGACACTCGGGGGGCGCAAGCGCCCCCCGAGACATCAATTACTGAATATTGATCGTTATGGCAATGCGATAGTTGGATCAATAAATTCGTTGGTGACGATGTCAGCAGCAGTCAAGCCGTCCTTCATCTTTGCACCAATCTTGGTGTATGTCGGAACCGCAATCTCGATGAACTTGGTTACACGATCAAGATCAAAGCTGCCCAATGTTCCGTCTGGGCTATTGGCGATGAGTTTGTTCGCAAGACCGAGCTCAACTGCAGCAGCGGCCTGACCAGCGTCATACAACCAGCCGTTGTTGTATTGCGTAACAAGATCGAGGATCAACGCATTGGCGCGAGCTGGATCTGTTACGTAGTCAACCTGTGATTGCTGAATCATTGGCACAAGAAGCTTCAAGCAATCTGCGTTGTCAGCAATTGTCTTTGGAAGACCACCAAGTGATTGGGCATATGCCGTCCAACCTGCGTCGTGAACCGTCTGATAAGCAACTGGTTTAGCCCAGTCTGTCAGCACGTTCTCGTAGTAATAAGGCTCTGAAGTTGCAAAACCTTGTTGCGCAGCCTTGCCGCCGTCAGCTACGAAGTTGGCTGGTGTGCCGTCGTAGTTGCCGTCGACCTGCTTCGCGTCAAGAATGCCGTTTGCTGTGAAGTACTCCATGTATGCAGCACCACCGAAATAGCGAACCTTTGCGCCAGTTGCCTTGAGATCGGCAATTGACTTCACGTTCGGATATGTCGCTGGGTCCCACATGATGATCTGTGGGTTGATGTTGAACGGAGCCACGACAGTCATAGTTGGGAATTCGCCCGAGTCCTGCACGGCACCGTCGGTGCTAACAAAGCCCAAGAAAATTTCTGGGTCTTGATACATCAACGATGTCGGTGAGCTGAAACCTACTGCTGGTCCACCAGCGCGAACTTGAATCTTGACACCAGTGTCTTGACCCTTGGATACGAGTGGTCCGGTTACGCGAACGCCAGCGGCGTCGACCTCATAACCTTCGCCAACCATGTTGTACAAGAATCCGTGTTCAGATTCTGGGTTCCAGTCAGTCTGGAAGGTGATCGTGTCTGGGCAGACGCCAGCAAGCGATGCGACTTCTGCAGTCGTCTCTTCGGCTGGTGCCGCCTCTGTTTCTTCTGTTACCTCCTCAGTCGCTGTGTCGTCATCGCTACCGCAGGCGGCAAGGGTGACCAAGCACAACGCACCGAAAAGTGCAGTTGCTTTTCTTCTCATTTTTTCTCCTGTTTTATGTCTGGGGCTGGAATAAATTGCTTCCAATTATCTATTACTTTCTATTGCCTTGCATTCGTTTTTCTTTATTTTTCGTCAAGAGACCGTTATCGACCCCTTGTAGTCGTGTGCCATTTGCCGATTGCCACTTTAGACAGCAACCCGAACAGAATGAACACTACTAAACCGAAAATACTGGCCAAGATGATCGCGGCGATCAACTCGGCGCCCCATAGACGTCCCCGATAGATATCTATTTGGGCACCTATTCCAACGACCCCGCCTTGGCGAAAATAAAAGTCGCCAACCACTGCGCCAATGACCGAAAGTCCGGCCGATATTCGAAGGCCGACGAAAATGTTTGGCATCGCGGCCGGAAACTGCAGTTTTCGAAGTCGAGTCAATTTGCTCGCGCCGTGCAAAGTGAACAACTCATGCTGACTCTTGTCTACCGAAAGCAAGCCGAACAAAGTGTTGTTGACGATGGGGAAGAACGCAATAAGCACAACCACGAGAATTCGCTGCAAGGTGATGCCGTCGATCAACGCCCTGATAAGGGGGGTCATAGCCAAAATTGGCGCCGATTGCAGTGCAACGAGATATGGCCAGGTCGCGCGTTCCATCCAGCGTCGAGTTGCCATCAGGGTCGCCAAAGTTGTGCCGATAATTATCGTGATGATCAATCCGATCACAGCGATTTTGACCGAGTCCCAAAGTGATCGCAAAATTGGCCTCAAGCCACGCTGTTCGCCCACCGACCAGGTTAGAAAACCCTCTTGAACTACTCGGTGTGGCGTCGGCAACAAGAAACGCTTTTGCGGTGGCAAAAGGCGAGTCGACAGCAGATACCAAACGCCGATGAAAATCGCAAAAACAATTATCGGACCAGCAAAATCGCTCACCAAATTGCGCTCGCTATTTTCGCGCGGAGCGTCGTCGACACGCAAGCTTGGCGGCACAGATTGATCGACGGTGTTCGTCACTTTGATGCTGTTAGATGCGTTCATACGAGTGCGCCCCGAAGTGCGAGCGATACTTCACCACATATTTCGGCGAATTTTGGTTCATATCGCAAAGAATGCGCTCGCGGATAGCTAAATGGAATGTCGAAACTGCCGACAATTTGACCGGGTCGAGCAGACATCACCAAGACTTTTGTCGACATATAGACAGCCTCGGCGATCGAATGGGTGATGAAGAGTGCTGCAAAACCTTCGATCTGAAAGAGTCGCAACAATTCGTCGTTCAGTCTTTCGCGCGTGATCTCGTCCAACGCGCCAAATGGTTCGTCGAACAAAAAGACACGTGGCTTCATCACCAAAGATCGGGCCAGAGAAGCGCGCATGCGCATGCCACCAGACAGTTGGCGGGGATACTTGTCTTCAAAACCCGTGAGACCCACCAGCTTGATTGCATCTTGGGCCAGTTTCATTCGTTCATTTTTTTCAATCCCGTGCAGTTCGGCGATTATTTCGATGTTTTTGCTCACGGTGCGCCAAGGCAACAAGGTTGCATCTTGAAACACGTATCCGATGCTGTTTCGGTCGATTTCGCACTTGCCTTCGGTCTCTGTTTCAAGATTTGAGGCGATTCGAAGCAAGGTCGACTTGCCACAGCCCGACGGACCAACAACGGTCACAAACTCGCCTAAATTGATGTCGAAAGTGACGCCACCAAGGGCCTTTGTGCCATCGGGGAAAGTCATGCCGACGTTGTTGAACCCCAGTGCCCCAGCCACGCCTAGACAATAGTTGATCTGTTTGTTTATGACAAACGAGAACCGACTATTTTGCCTTTATGGATAACTAAGTTTCGTTCAGGTGTGCTCGCGATTGCTTCGCGAATAGAGCCTGATGGCGTGAGCATTAGATCAGCCCTTGAGCCGACCGTGGGCCCAGAGTCGACAAGGCCCATAACGTCGCGGGCAATGTTCGACACAGCCGCAAAAGCATCAAGCGGCAGTAGGTGAGCAGTGAGAATTGCCAACCCGGCACTCTCAAGTGGGTCGCCACGACCAATCGGGTTAAACGGGTCTTGCAAATTATCAGCCCCGATTGCGACCTTGACCCCGCTTCGACGCAAGCTCGCTATTGCCGTCAACCCGCGTGGCGGTGCGGTCGGCGAGTCGCGACCTTGCAAAAACAAATTCGTGTGAGGCAAAGCGACGACGCCTATTTTTGCCTCGGCAACTTTTTCTGAAATTCGGGCCTGACTGCTCTCAGGCTGAACACCCAAACTCACACAATGGCTGGCCACGACGCGATTTGTGAAGCCGGTGGCGATTATGCGCTCTGCCAAATGTTCAAGCGAAACCCGATTGACATCTGTGTGTTCGTCAGTGTGCAAGTCGAGACCACAGCCGAGATTTCCGGCGAGCTCAATCAGAGCGTTGTTCGCACCTTCGGGGTCGACGTCTAGATGAGGGCAACCACCCAAAATATCTGCACCCATCGCGATTGCTTTTCGACCCAATTCGAGATTTGACTTACCTTCGTCTCCCGAAAGCGGCCAGCCCAATAGCGCACAAATTTGCAGATCTACCATGCCTTGGGTTCGTTTGCGCACCTCGATGAGTGCCTCGATCGAATCTAAGGTGTTCCATTCGGTCACGTCGGCGTGGGTACGAATAGCCGTGACACCGTTGCCAACCATCAGTCGAACCGCGCGCTCGGCACGATCTATCGTGTCGGCGAGGGATATCTGGCCGCGCGATGACTCCATTGCCGTAATCGCACCCATCAAGTCGCCCGTGGGGTTTGGCACTCGCTCCGCCAAAAAAGCCTTATCGAGGTGTGAATGTGGCTCGGCTAAGGCGCTTGTCAGCAACGCGCCTTTTGCGTCGATTACTTCTTCGTGTTCGAGTGCTTTCAACTTTGTCGAAACTTCGGCGACATTCTCGCCGACTATGCGCAAGTCTTGCAGCGATTGGTTTCCCGCAATTTTGCAATTCGTCAGCAGCATCTGCAAACGCGAACTAATGGATGCCGATGTTTATATCAATGGTTGCAGGTTAGGCAGTTGGCGCCGCTCGATTTTTTCGCCGAGTCTCGGAAACACCTCTTCTGCAACGAGGTGCATCTGTTCAGACATCTCTTCTTGTGAGACGCCAGGAAAGTCGAAGAAGAAGCAAATATTTTTTAGATCGAGCAAGTCACGCCAAAAACCCAAGGTGTCGACAGCATCATCGATAGAGCCAATTATTTGAATCTTCTGATCGATTGACTCTTGAACCGTCGGGCAATGATTGAAAGCCACTTTGCTTCCATCTGGGTTGCGATAAGACGAAAAACGCCCGTAGGGCGACAAAAAGTTTGCGAACTCGTCGTGACCTGGTTTGCCTTTGATCATCGCTTTTTCGCGAGTCTTGGCGACATGAATGTTCATCACGAGGGTGCGATCTTCGCCTGGGCCGACAGGGTCGCCCATTTCTTGTCGAATTTCGGCATAGCGATCCCATTTTTGTTTTTGACTGTCGGCGTTTTGCAACCAGTAGACGGCCTTGTGTCCGACCCGTGGGACATACTCGATTGTCTCAGGTGATGTGACCGGCTGATAAACGTCGACCTTGCGCAATGGTTTTGGTATCAGGGTCAGATCGTCGACATAACTGCCACGATCCGGAATTTCGTCGGGAGGAAACACAAAGTGCTTGCCACGATATGAAAATCGCTCGTTGTACCAGGCCAACTTTATGATTTCCATGCTTTCTTCGAAAACTTCTCGGTTGATGCGGTCGTGCTCAGCGCTCATCGCATTGTCGCCCGAAGCGACCACAGTGCCCAGGCTCCAGGCCTCGCGTGGCACCGTGCCGCGACCGACGCCGAACTCCATGCGCCCGCCAGTGACGATGTCGGCGAT
>CAYOVI010000036.1:0-14210 GCA_964407365.1 uncultured Ferrithrix sp. | reverse complement strand
GCCACGCACCGGTCCATCGAGGCGCTGCAGGTTGCAGTTGACGACGAAGACGAGGTTGTCGAGTTGCTCGCGCGCAGCCAAAGAAATCGAGCCCAGAGTTTCAGGTTCGTCGCATTCGCCATCACCCAAAAAAGCCCAAACACGACTCGCCGAAGTGTCGTCAATTTTTCGATTAAGCAAATAGCGGTTGAACCTGGCTTGGTAGAGCGCGGTCAATGGCCCGAGACCCATCGACACAGTCGGAAACTCCCAGAAGTCGGGCATCAATCGCGGATGCGGATAACTCGACAAACCCCGACCTTCGCGACCGATTTCGCGCCTAAATGCGTCGAGGTCTTCTTCGTTAAGTCGACGCTCTAAAAATGCGCGCGCATAAACACCGGGTGCGGCGTGTCCTTGAAAATAGACATGGTCACCCGGCGTGCCGCTGTCTTTACCCTTGAAAAAGTGATTGAAACCGATTTCATAGAGACTTGCCGACGAGGCAAACGTAGAGAGGTGTCCGCCGATGCCTTCGGCGTTCGTGTTGGCACGCACCACCATGACGGCGGCATTCCAGCGAATGTAGGCGCGAATTCTGCGTTCAAGATGTTCGTCACCCGGAAACCACGGTTCATATTCTGATGAGATGCTGTTGATATATGGTGTCGAAACCGTCGCCGGAAAACTGACCTGGCTCGCTCGGGCGCGTTCTAGAAGTCGCGACAACAAATATCTTGCGCGTGTCTTACCCTGAACTTCGACCACCGCATCAAGCGAGTCGAGCCACTCTTGGGTTTCGCCTGGGTCGGTATCGGGCAGTTGATGAATTGAACCGTCAAACAGCACATGGCTATTCTCGCAGATTTTTTTGACACTGCGCAGACGAATGTCGCTATTCACCTTGTGTTTGCGTAAGTATTAAAGGAATGTCAATTGTCATTTATACAGATGGTGCATGTTCGGGCAACCCCGGGCCAGGTGGCTGGGCTTGGGCAGTGGCGCCAAAGGGTGAGCCTCGAGCCGCAGGCAGCGAACCCCAGACGACAAACCAACGCATGGAGTTGCTCGCCGTGATCAATGCTTTGCGTGAGTTCAAAGATTCGGTCGAACCGATTGAAATTGTCTCTGACAGCACATATGTCGTGCATTGCTTTCGCGACAAGTGGTGGATGGGGTGGCAACGCCGTGGTTGGAAAAACTCACAACGCCAGCCAGTTGCCAATCGCGATTTATGGGAGCCACTAATCGAGTTGGTCACCACTCGCGACAACATTTCGTTCACTTGGGTCAAGGCGCACAACGGCGAACCAATGAACGAATTAGTCGATCAACTCGCCGTGAGTGCCTCGCTTGGGCACTAGTTAGTCACAAGTTGCCCGCACGCGAACATTTTGCCTAGTCTGCAGGCATGGAAATCAAAGGTGTAAGCGCAATCGTCACGGGTGGAGCATCAGGCATCGGCGCGGCGGTCGCAAAAATATTGGCGGCTCGCGGGGCAAAAGTTGTCGTGGCTGACCTGCAAGAAGACAAAGGCAAGGCTCTAGCCACAGAAATCGGTGGCGCCTTTTGCAAAGTTGATGTCACCAACACCCAAGACATCATCAACGCGACCGAAATGGCAAAGTCGATGGGGCCGGTGCGCGTGCTCGTCAATTCGGCTGGCATCGGTTGGGCTCAGCGCACAGTTGGCAAAGACGGCAAATATGAATCGGCTGCAAACCTTGATGCATTCAAAAAAGTGATCGCCATCAACTTGGTGGGTTCGTTCGACTGCATTCGCATAGTCGGCACGGCGATGAGCACGACCGAGCCACTTGCTCACGGCGAACGAGGCGCAATCGTCAACATCGCATCCGTTGCTGCATATGACGGTCAAATTGGTCAGGCTTCATATTCGGCTTCCAAGGGTGGTGTGGTCGGCATGACCTTGCCGATTGCTCGTGACCTAGCCGCCATTGGTGTGCGAGTCAACACGGTTGCCCCGGGCTTGATCGATACACCTATCTATGGTCAAGGCGAAGCCAGTGACAATTTCAAGGCCAATCTTGAAAAAGGTGTTTTGTTTCCGCATCGGCTCGGCGCACCAGACGAACTTGCGTCGATGGTCGTCGAGTGCATAACGAATAGTTACATGAATGCCGAGTCGATTCGAGTCGACGGTGGCATTCGCATGCCGCCTAAGTGACGAATCGATAGTTCGCGTGGTTGGCATCCACGTTTTGCATCGCCATCCATTCACACCATTCGACGAGTCGCCGCCTGCCGATGCCGCAAATTTTTCGGCAATGCAAATACCCGAGCAAATTTTGCCCCAAGTCGTGGGTGAAAACTTTCGTCATCGTCTCGGCACATTTCCCCTAGACGTCGCAAATTGGTTGCCACGAGATTCTGAAACTGAACAGACAATAAATCTCAAGAAAAGGCTTTTGTCGATGCGACGCAACGAGGTCGTTGCAATTGTTCCGGGTGGTCAAGATGTCGCCGATGAGGCCGCCCAGCTTGTTGCTCAATGGGCTGGCACGAAAATAGATTCCAACGGCATCGATGCGCTCATCGACGCAAGCCTGCTCGTTGCCGATGATTTGGCCGTTTTGCAACCTGCCAAGTCGAATGGTGGCGTTGATTCAATGTTGCTGACTGCCGCAGTTGTTTGTTGCCCGAGTCGGTGGATGTTGTCCGAGAAGATGGGCCTTGAGATGCTTTCGGTTCACGCACCAGTTGCAAAATATGCCGAGCATGTTGGCGGCGCAGTCGACGCCTTTTTTCAACGCATCTCAATCGAAAAGCCCGTCTGGCGTTCAAATTGGATCATTCAAGATCATCCGGCACTTTTTCAGCCACGCATTCCTTCGTCGCCGTTGGTCAAAGAGCCTGACGAACTATGGATACGCATGGAGCGCCAGACTCTGCGCCGACTGCCAAAAACCGGCGGCATCTTGTTCACAATTCGCGGATATCAACAGCCATTACCCGAATATCTTGCGCGCAGCAAAACAATCGCCCAAAACATTCGAACAATGCTCGAACGCCTGCCCGACGATGTTGCAAAATATAAATCGGTCTTTGCCTATCGACCCAAAATCTTGCAGTGGATCAATCAGTTCTGTTGAGTCGATGTCTAAGTCGTGTAGTCGGCGTTGATTCGAACGTAGCCGTCGGTTAGATCGCAGCCCCAGACGGTGCAGTCGGCCTCGCCGATGTTGAGCGTCACGTGAATTCGCACGGTGTCGCTGCGCATGTATTGACTAAGGGCGGCCAAACCCGAGGCGTCGACTGACTTTGGGTAGACCTCTTGTGCGCCAAAGCGAATGACGACTTTTGATTCGTCGATGTCGCGCTCGTTGCTGCATTTGCCAACCGCCATCGCCACGCGACCCCAGTTCGGGTCGGCGCCGTGCACGGCGGTTTTCACAAGGGGAGAATTGACAATTGATTTGGCCACAAGTTTGGCCTGACTCTCATCTCGTGCCTTGTCGACGCAGACCTCGATCAGTTTTTCGGCGCCTTCGCCATCTCTGGCGACCTGTTTTGTCAGCGAGAGCGCGACTTCAAAAAGTGCGGCTTCAAATGCCTTTGCGTCGACTTTGCCGGCTTTTCCACTAGCCAAAATTATTGCGGTGTCGCTTGTCGACGTGTCTGTGTCGATCGAAACGCAATTAAATGTCTTGTTGATTACGCGTCTAAAAATCTGATCTAGTGTGCCTCGCTCAATTTCGGCGTCAGTGAACATAATCGTGATCAAGGTGGCCATGTTTGGCTCGATCATGCCGACACCTTTGGCCACACCAACAACACGCGCCGATGAGCCGGCAATTGTCGCCTCGGCAGTTTTGTGCACCGTGTCGGTTGTCATGATGCCGCGCGCGACATCTTCGACTGAGGTGTTGTCGAATTTGTTCGGCATCGATGCCAAACCAGCGCGCACATTTTGCATCGGGTATTGACGGCCAATCACGCCGGTTGAAGCAATAAGCACGTCAGTTGCACTGCAGCCAATTTTTGTTGCGACAGTTTCGACCACCTCGCGAGCGTTGCTCATGCCTTGGGCACCTGTGGCGACGTTGGCATTTTTCGAAATTACGACCACGGCTCGCGCCGCGTTGTCAGCGATGTGCTCTCTGCTGACCAGCACACTTGGGCCGGCAAAACGACTTTGGGTAAAGACACCTGCAGCACTGCAGACGCTCTCGGCGACCACGAGTGTTAGATCTCGCGTCTCATCTTTTATGCCGATATTGGCGACATAGGCGCCAAAACCCTGAGGCAGTTTCACGAGCTCAGTCTATTTTTTGTCGGCAAAACATTTGGCCAGATTCTCAAGAGTTCGGCGAATGTCGCGTTCGTTGTTGCGAACATATCCAGCGATCTTCAGCATCAGAGGTGACTTGGCCGAGCCATAGTCAAATTGCTCGGTCACCATCGTGCCACCGTTAGTTGGCTCGAGAATGTAACGCCAGACGTGTCCGCCGAAGTGTCGCCAAGCGATTTGTTTGGCCTCGACAAACTCAACGACCGTGTTCGTGATTTTGTATGGCGCACCTTTTTTCATGCTCATGCCAAAAGTTGCGTTCAACGAAAGTCTCGTCGGCGCCGAAGACTTCGCAGCCACAACCGAGCCAGAGCCGTCGATCGTGCAGTGCATTTGTGGGTCGGCCAGAAGTTCGAAAATTTGTTCGGGGTTCGCGGGCACAAGTTTGCTCACAGAGACGATCTTTCTTTTTTTGTCGTGCGCGTCTGTGTCGTTCATCAGAGAAATGCTAGGCCAATGATGCGACAACCGCCTCGCCACAGCGTCGACCCGAATAGAGCGCACCTTGAATCGAACCGGTGTCGCGATGGTCGCCGCAAACGAACAAGCCGTTGCCGAGTGCAACTTTTTGTTTCGGATTAAACGGTGGCAGTTGGTCGGGCCCAGCGTGATCGATGCGATATGTCTTGAGATGACGCCACGCGTCAACCTGCGGGCCCCACCACGTGCGCAGTTGGTCGCGCGACATTTCTTCGAGGTCACCACCAACTATGCCCGGCAACGCAGCGACTATCAGATGTTTGCCGGCTGGGGCATAACTCGGTGCGACGTTGCTCAACACTGCCGCATTCAACACAGGGCCTCTTCCCGTGCCGTCGAGCACCACAAATTTTTCTTTCGTGGGTGGTGTGTCAGCCGAAAAATAGACGCAACCGACGACACGCGAATTGATTTCACTTATTTTCAAAAGCCTGCTCGCATTTGGCTGATCGGTCGCCACAACAACGGCCCTTGTCTCGACTCGAGCGGCGCCAGCCGTGACCAGGCCGGTCTCTATCTGCGTTACTCGAGTGTTCAAAAAAATATTTTCAGCTCCGAGATGAGCCGCCATCTGTTCAGGAATTGCGCTCATGCCCCTTGCCGGCAGGGCACTTTGCCCCTCGCTCAATGATTTAAAAATAATTTCGAACATTCGCCGAGAGGTGCGCAATTCGGGGTCGAGTTGAATTCCGCCAAACAACGGCCTGAAGAACCTGTCGATCATCGTCTCTGAAAAGCCCAAGTTGCGCAATGCCTCACTCGTCGAAACATCTTTGCTCTTTAGAATCTTCGAGGCATCGCGATGCATGACACGCCAACGCAACGCCGCGACGGTCAATTTGTCGGAGAGCGTGCCAACGGGTGCAAAAACCGTTGCTGCTGCACGCCGTGGCTCGCGAAATGGGTCGGTCACAACCGACGATCTACCATTGCGCATCACAAGAGCACCAGAGCTGAACATTTTCAGGTCTAGAGCCTTCATGTCGATCTGAGTCTTTAATTCTGGATACGCAGTCAGCAGCACCTGAAACCCGCGATCCAGCAAAAAGCCGTCAACTTTGTCGGTCCGCACGCGACCACCCACGCCGTCTTGTGCTTCGACGACAATCACAGATCTGCCACGGCTTTTTATCTGCCGCGCCGCCGCGAGTCCCGCAAGGCCTGCACCTACAACAACGGCATCAACGCGCGTTGGCAGTTGATTCATTTTTTGAGCAAAGCGCGCAATGCAACGTCGATAGTCGGGTGCCTAAAAGTGAAGCCAGACTTTTGCAATTCAGTTGGCATCACTCGTTGACCGGTGAACAACAGCGCCTCGGCGAGTTCGCTACCGAGCAATAGTTTTGGTCCGAATTTTGGTATTCGTTGCCACGCTGGTCGTCGCAAGGTGCGCCCGAGTGCTTTGGTGAACTCGGCGTTCGTCACTGGGTTCGGGGCGGTCAAATTGACTGCACCAGAAATATTTGCCGTCAAAAGATATTCGATTGCAGCGATTTCATCGTCGAGAGAGATCCAACTTTGCCATTGCTTGCCATTGCCAAACTTGCCACCAAGTCCGAACCTGAACAACGGAAGCTGTTTTTTTAGTGCGCCACCCAGCGGTGTGAGCACTATGCCGGTGCGCAAAAACACGGTGCGCACACCTGCATCGACCGCCGGTTTGGCTGCGGCCTCCCATTGACGGCATATCTCTGCCAAGAAACTTTGGCCACTCGACGACTCTTCGGTTAATTGTTCATCGCCACGCGGGCCATACACGCCGATTGCTGACCCCGACAAAAATACGCTGGGCTTTTTGTTGCATTTGGCAATTGTTTTTGCCAATAGCGATGTGCTCTTGGTGCGACTATCCAGCAATTCTTGTTTATATTTTTTTGTCCAGCGTTTGTCGCCGATTCCGGCACCCGACAAGTGAATAACCGCATCGCAGCCCTCAAGCACGGCAACATCGAGTTGCCCGGCACTCGGGTTCCATTGACTTTCATTCGATTTTGCGACGCGACGCACAAGTTGCACGACATCGTGACCATCGCTGCGAAGTTTTGCCACCAGTGGTTTGCCGATGAGACCGCTTGCACCCGAGACAACAATTTTCATATAAGGGCAATGCTAACTACTCGATAACGATTGGCACCGAGGTAACCACAGTGTTTTTGCGATATAAAAGTCTCGCTTTGATCGCAAGAGCAGACTGGTTGTGCAACCATTGTGATCGAATTGCAGTGACAAATTCGGGAATCACAACCGTGATGATGTCGTCGCTGTCTTCGTTGTCGACTTCGTTTATGTAATTCAAGATCGAGTCCGTCAAGTCTCGATAATCGTCGTTGATCGTCTCGAGGTCTGATGTCATATTGTGTTTTTCCCAGTCGGCGATGAGTTTTGTTTTTTCCTCGGCCGATCCGACCACCGACAGCGCCAAGAGTCTGTCTGGTCGCAAACTCTCGGCATATTTGACGGCCTGCAAGACACCTTTGTTGACCGACCCCACCAGCACAAGCACGGTGTGGGTTCGTCGAGGTGCCACGTAGCCCTCTTCAATTCTCAAAAACGATCGCACTCTCGTGTAGTGACGATTGATCGCCAAAAAGATCATCATCATTGACGGAATAATCACAGCCGGAATCCACGCCCCGTCGGTGAACTTGACGACGACAACGATGCCCGCAACAAAAAATGTCGTCAAGGCACCTATGCCCGAGAACAGGGCACGAATTTGCCACCCCGGCTCTTTGAGTTTTCGGTGTCTGACCAACATGCCGAATTGGCTGAGTGTGAAGCCGGTGAAAACGCCGACGGCATAAAGCGGAATCAACGCATTCACAATGCCGCCAAACGACACGACAAGAACGATCGCCGACAGTCCGAGCAGAATAATTCCGTTAGAAAACACAAGGCGGTCGCCGCGATTCATCAATTGACGTGGCAAATAATTGTCTTTGGCGATAATCGACGACAATCGCGGAAAGTCGGCATAAGCCGTGTTGGCCGCCAAAATCAAAATTCCGAACGTCGCAAACTGGGTGATGTAAAAAAATATGTTTCTGCCGCCATATACCTGTTCGGCCATTTGAGCCATCGCGGTGATCTTGATTTCACCTTCGTGGTCTTTTATCGGTTGAATCTTTTGGGCAAGCACGCTTAACCCAAAGAATGCTGTGCCAAGGATCGTGGCCATCCACATCAGGGTCTTGGCGGCATTTTTCGGCTCTGGTTTTTCGAACGCGGGCACCCCGTCGGCAACTGCCTCAATTCCCGTGAGTGCAACCGCGCCCGATGAAAAAGCCTTTAGAAAGAAAAATAGCGTCAAGGTCTTTTGACCCGACAAAAGTTCTTGGGCGTAGGGGTCAGAGTGGTCAATCGGGCCCAGGTCTTGAAAGTAGACCTTGAACAAACCCACGACGATCAGCGAGGCAAGACTCAATATATATAGATACGTCGGGGGTGCGAACAGAGCCCCAGACTCTTTGATTCCGCGCAGGTTCGCCAGCGTGACGATCACGATGAAGCCGACGCAAAGTTCAACCCGGTATGGCACCAGATTTTGAAACGCCGACACGATGGCAGCGACGCCTGCGCTGACCGACACCGCAACCGTCAATATATAGTCGACGAGCATCGACGCACCCGCCACAAGCGAAGGTGATCGACCCAAGTTTTCTCGTGAGACAACGTAGCTGCCACCACCTTTTGGGTAGGCATAAATCGTCTGTCGATAACTGCTGACCACTATCGCCAACAAAATAATTACGAGAATCGAAATCGGCACCAAAAAATCGAATGCCGTCATGCCAACTGCTGCAAGTGACAAAAATACGATCAAGATTTCTTCGGTTGCATATGCGGTGCTTGAAATTGCATCGCTGGCGAAAACCGGCAGGGCAACTTTTTTCGACAAACGGTGATGCGAGTCTTCAGAACTAGCAATCGGCTTGCCGATGAAGAAACGTTTTAGCGCAGACGGAGAAATCACCATTTCGGTCTTCTATACTCTCACAACTGACGATAATTATTGCAGTCATTGGCATAGGCTTTAACCCGTGCATATCGTGATCGTGGGTTGTGGGCGAGTTGGCTCAACACTTGCACTCAGCCTTGTTTCTTCTGGTCACAGCGTGGCTGTCATCGATCGCAAATCAGACGCTTTCTTTAGGTTGCGCGACAACTTTTCTGGTCAAACGATCACGGGCATCGGCTTTGACCGCGATGTGCTCGAAGAAGCAGGCATCAAACACGCAAGTGCCGTTGTCGCGGTGACCAACGGCGACAATTCGAACATTTTGGTTGCGCGTGTCGCCCGCGAAAGTTTCGGAATCGAAAAAGTTGTCTCGCGCATTTCAGACCCTAAACGCGCCGAAATCTATGAGCGACTTGGCATTGCCACCGTCGCCACCGTGAAATGGACGTCTGATCGAATCTTGCGCAGAATTTTGCCTGATCTTCCCGCGGTCGAATGGTCAGACCCGAGTTCATCGGTGGTGCTCATCGAACGCTCGATGCCAGATCACCTGGTGGGCGAAAAAATTCTCGATCTCAAAGTTGATGGCGCGCGCGTTTCGGCGTTGCGTCGCTTGGGCACGGCGATCATTCCCGACGAAAAGACTTTGGTCCAACAGGGTGACATTGCATATTTCGCCGTTCAAAAAGACGCGGTTGATTCGCTGGATGATTTCTTGAAGAAAGCCAAATCATGAGAGTGCTCGTAGCAGGCGGTGGCAGTGTCGGCCGTTTCACAGCCGAGCAACTTGTGGCTGCTGGTCATGACGTAGTGGTTGTCGAAAATGATCGCACTGTTGTGAAGAACTACGGCAAAGAAGAAGAGGCCAAAGGTGTGCGTTGGCATCTTGGTGATGCTTGCGATGTCGATGTGCTTCGTGCCGCGGGCGCAGCCGAGGCAGAGGTCGTGGCTGCAGTTACAGGCGATGACGAAGACAACCTGGTCGTCTCACTGTTGTCAAAACAAGAATTTGGCGCACCGAGGGTTATCGCCCGGGTCAACAACCCGAAAAATCATTGGATGTTCAACGAGATGTGGGGCATAGACGTTGCGGTGTCGACACCACACTTGATCACGAGTCTGGTCCAAGAGGCAGTTTCAGTCGGCAACTTCGTCAAGTTGATGGACTTCAAAGGTGGCAGGGCCGAACTTGCCGAGGTCACCTTGGCTGACACGTCACCGGCGTGTGACAAAACATTGAAAGATCTGAAGTTTCCGCGAAGCTCGACAGTCGTGGCAATCGTTCGCGACGAAATTGTTTTGGTTCCTGAGAGTGACACAATTTTGCGCGCCGGTGACGAGGTGATGGTGTTGATCACCGAAGATGCCGAGGCGGCGATTCAAAAAATTCTGATCGGCTAAAAGTTTCACCCAAGCAGGGTGTAGGCCGGGTTCAAAACCACGGTTCGGTCGCCGTCACGATGTGGCACGCCATCGACCATGATGCATTTGCCATGATCGACACCCGGAATGCTGCGTCGGCCACTAAAAATAACTGTTGCGTCGCCTGTGCCGTCGTTGATCACTATCTCGACTGCGGGCACTCCACTTCGTGGCTTTATTCGCATTCGTTTTATTTCACCGGCGATTTTCGTTCGGGTGCGACACTGCGACTCGGCAATCGTCGTGAAGTTATATTCTTTGAATTTGTCGCACAAGCGCTCTGAGTCGATTTCGAGCTTGTCGATTGTCAGTCGCTTGCCTAAAGATCGAATGCCCATCAGCTAGTTGCCAGTCTGTTTAGTTCTTGTTCTAATTCTAAATCTGAAAGAACCCCGATTTTTGTCGTAACGGTGCCGTCTTTTGCAATGAACACCCATGCTGGTTGGTAAGGCACGTTGAACCTGGCAAAAATTTCCCCCGCACCGTCGTTGATGTTTTCAAATGAAAGCCCGTTTTCGATCACGAAATCTTGCATGTCGCCACCACTGCCATTCCAGGCGACGCCGGTTATTTGCACTTTGCCTGCAAATGATTTGTATGCAGCCTCGACCGAGGTTGACTCAGATTTGCAAGCCCGTCAACCGGGCGCCCAAAACCAAAGTGCAAGCGGCTGAGTTTTCAACACGGTCGCACTGTCGAATGTCTCGCCGCTCAAGAGCGTCGCGGTGAATTGTGCTTTGGTCTGGGTCGGCGCAGATTCAACGGCGCCATATGA
Source organism: uncultured Ferrithrix sp. (assembly GCA_964407365.1). Taxonomy (GTDB): domain Bacteria; phylum Actinomycetota; class Acidimicrobiia; order Acidimicrobiales; family Ilumatobacteraceae; genus BACL27. Next base: position 3,284 of record CAYOVI010000036.1, on the reverse strand, counting down.
CTCGTCGGCATTAACAGAATTGACGACGTCTTCAGACTCACTCGCGCTGCAACCTGCAAAGGCAACTAGCGTGACTAAAAACAAATTTCGAGTGAACTTTTTGTGCCGGTTCATGTCTGTAACCAAATAGTATTCAAAATATGAGCACGCGAAAGTTGATCATTCTCTCGTTGCTTTGCGGAGTCGCGATTTTGTTGGCGGGCTCGTTGCAGTTGTTCCTGATGTCACGCTAAGTCGTTGGCTTGATGCGGGCCTTGACGGCTACGATAAAAACGGCAATTTATAGGAAAGAGACCCCTTGGCAGACCAGTTTGATCTCGTCGTAATCGGAGGTGGTCCTGGTGGCTACGCGTCGGCGTTTTACGCTGCGTCGGCGGGCATGAAAGTTGCCCTTATCGAGCGCGACACTATTGGTGGCACCTGTCTGAATCGAGGTTGCATTCCGGCCAAGGCATTTCTTGAAACTGCCGCAGCGAACCGCCATGTTGCCCATGCGTCTGAGTTCGGCGTCAAAGCAACTTCTGCCGGTGTTGATTTTTCGGTCAGCCAGGCTCGCAAAGCGCGCATCGTCGACGGTCTGGTCAAAGGCCTTTCTGGTTTGACCAAATCGAAGAAAGTCTCATATTTCTTGGGCACGGGTTCGCTCGAAGCCAATCGCATCGTCAACATCGCGATGGCCGATGGTTCGATTCAAAAAGTTCAAGGCTCAAAAGTAATTCTCGCCAGCGGTTCGGTGCCGCGCACGATCAAGGGTTTTCCGATTGGTGGTTCGATCATGACATCAGACGAGGTCTTGATGTTGAGCACCATTCCAAAAAGAATCGCGATCATCGGTGGTGGTGCGATCGGTTGTGAGTTCGCCTCGACTTTCGCCGATTTGGGCTCGACAGTCACGATCATCGAAGGTGCACCAAAAATTTTGCCAGGTCTCGACCCAGACGTAGCAAACGTCGTGGTCAAAACCTTTGCCAAAAAACAAATCGCCATTCGCACAGGTGTCGTCGTTAGCGGTCAAAGCAAGCAACCTGACGGTTCGACACAAATAACTTTCACCACGGGCGACCCGGTTGTTTGCGACGTCGTGATTATGTCGATTGGTCGTCGACCATTTGCCGACGAACTCGGGCTCAAAGGCACGGCTGTCAAAGTCGACGATCGCGGCTTCGTGGTTGTCGATGAACTCTGTCGCACCGGTGAGCCAGACGTTTATGCGATTGGCGATTTGATCAACACACCGCAACTTGCACATGTCGCTTATGCCGAGGCGATTTTGGCCGTCAAACACATGCGTGGCGAAAGTGTCGTGCCTGTGATGTATGACAGAGTGCCGTGGGCGATTTATTGTCATCCCGAAGTTGCATGGGCCGGGCCGTCAGAAGAACAAGCCCGCGCAGCGGGACATGAAGTTGTCGTAGCCAAGCATCAGTTTCGCGCCAACTCTCGTGCGATGATTCTTGGCGAGACAGATGGTTTGGTCAAAGTGATTGCAAAAAAGAATCGTGATGGTTCAGCTGGCCAGGTGCTGGGTGTTCACATGGTTGGCCCGTGGGTCACCGAACAGCTTGCAGGGGGATATCTGGCCGTCAACTGGGAGGCTTCGGTCGATGAGATCGCCGAGTTCATAATGCCGCACCCGAGCCTGAGCGAACTCTTTGGCGAGACGGTTCTTTCGTTGACGGGCAGAAGCTTCAACGCATGAAAAACAAAGACCGAGACTGCGCAAAAAAACTAGTATTGCTTCGGAGAGCAGGTTAAATGGCCGATATCACACTTCCGCAACTTGGCGAGACCGTCACCGAAGGCACGATCACAAGGTGGTTCAAAAAAGTCGGCGACAGTGTGGCTGCCGATGAGCCGTTGTTTGAAGTTTCTACCGACAAAGTCGACACCGAAGTGCCGTCGCCAGTTGCTGGCACTCTGACTGAAATTCGAGTCAACGAGGGCGACACCGTTCCAGTTGGCACGGTGATCGCAGTTGTTGGTGCTGCCACTGGGGCGCCTGCACCTGCGCCTGCTGCGCCGGCGCCCGTTGCTCAACCTGCGCCAGCACCAGTTGCTCAACCAGCGCCAGCACCCAAACCCGCACCTGCACCTGCACCCGCGCCTGTTGCTCAACCAGCACCCGAGCCTGTGCGGGCGGCTGTTGCCACAGCAACACGAACCCCGATTGGTTCAGTTGCGTCGAACAAACTTCTTTCGCCAGTCGTGCGTCGCCTTGTTGGCGAACACGGCATCGATGTCAACGCTTTAGTCGGCACTGGCCCTGGTGGTCGTATCACTCGCGAAGATGTTTTAGATTTCATCGACAAATCTGGTTCGACGCCTATTGTCGCATCGATTGCCTCACCTGCACCTGCGCCGGCACCAGCTCCAGCACCAACTCCCGCACCAGCGCCAACTCGGGCACCATCGCCAGCACCTGCACCTGTGTCAGCCCCCGCACAAACTCGTGCGCCAGTTGCGCCACAAACAAAGTTCACCGCACCTTCAGAGCGAGAGACGGTTCTGCCGCTTTCTAAAATTCGCAAACTCACCGCCTCGCACATGATCATGTCGCAAGCCGTTAGTGCCCATGCGTTCAGCGTGGTCGAAGTTGATTATGCAAACGTTGATGCAACCCGCAGCGAAGTCAAAGACCAGTTCAAACAGGCAGAGGGTTTCACTCTCACTTATCTTCCGTTCATTGCGCGCGCGATTGTCGATGCATTGGCCGAGTTTCCAAATCTCAACGCCAGCATCGAAGGCGACAATCTGGTCGTGCACAACTATGTCGACCTCGGCATCGCCGTCGATCTCGAGTTCAACGGTTTGCTCGTGCCGGTGGTGCGCAGTGCCGACGGCAAGCGCCTGCGTGCGATCGCGCGCGAGATTTCAGATCTTGCAACACGTGCTCGTTCACGCAAGCTAACCCCAGACGAAATTCAGGGTGGCACCTTCACAATTTCAAACAACGGTTCGGCTGGTTCGGTTTTGACCATGCCGATCATCAATCAACCCCAAGTGGCGATCTTGTCGACAGATGCGATCGTGCGAAAGCCGGTAGTTGCACGTCTCAGCGATGGCTCTGAGAGCATCGCCATTCACCCAGTTGGCAATTTGGCAATGAGTTGGGATCATCGCGCATTCGATGGCGCATATGCCGCGGGTTTTTTGGCCAAGGTTAAGAGAGTTCTTGAAACACAGGACTGGTCAGCGGAGATCTAAATCGTGTCGCGCGAAAAATTTAGCCTCGCGTCAAAGTTAAATGTTCGCTGGCTGGGCAAGGTGCCATATCGCGAGGCGCT
>CAYOVI010000035.1:0-14385 GCA_964407365.1 uncultured Ferrithrix sp. | reverse complement strand
GATTGTAGGTAGGGTTAAGAGTGGTGCAAACGCAGAGCAGTGAACCATATTTGGCCACGATTTCGGTCGTTGTTCCCGTATATCGGGGTGAAGCGACCGTTGGTCGGGTGGTGGGCGAGATTGAAAAATTTACCAAGCCTTCGTTCAGTGCCAAAGGCGTCGGTTATGTAGTCAGCGAAGTTTTGCTCGTGCACGACTCGGGCCCGGACAATTCGGCAAATGTGATCAACTCGCTTTCTCAGAAATATGACTGGGTTCGCCCCGTGTGGCTTTCGCGTAATTTTGGTCAGCATGCGGCCACGCTCGCTGGCATGTCTTCGAGCACCGCAGACTGGATAGTGACTATTGACGAAGATGGTCAACATGATCCTGGTCAAATAGCAAATCTTCTAGACACAGCAGTCGAAGAGAATTCACAATTGGTTTATGCGAGATTTGTCGGCGGCGCACCGCACTCGCGCTGGAGAAACCTTTTTTCGAACACGGCAAAGTGGCTTTATGCCAAGTTTCTTTCGCCTCAAGACGGTGAATTTTTCAGCAGTTTTCGACTCATGTCGGGCGAAATTGGCCGAAGCGTTGGTGCTTACGCCGGGTCTGGGGTTTATCTAGACGTGGCGCTGACCTGGGTCGTAGAAAAATCGGTCGTCTGCGAGATGTCGCCGCGCCCGGAATATCCGCGGCAAACCGGGTTCACGTTCAAGAAATTGTTGGGGCACTTTTTACGGTTGGTCTTAAGTTCTGGCACTCGACCATTGCGCTTGGTCAGCATCATCGGCTCTCTTTCATTTTTGTTCGGCGTCGTTTATGCCGCATATGTTCTTTATGGGCGCATCGTCGATGGCGAGTTGGTAGCCGGTTGGACAACCGTTGTGATAATCGTTTCAACAACTAGCGGTGTGATTCTTTTGTCATTGGGCATCTTGGCCGAATATCTGGGTGTAGTGGTCAGAAACGCAATTGGGCGACCCCTTTATCTGATTCGTTCAAACCCCAACAGCGACGCTTTGACTCGCGCCCGCAACACCAAAAAATTGCGTTGATGAAGGCTTGGGTTATCGGTCGCGGCGGCCTTTTGGGTCGGAGTGTCGAACAGCAAATTTCCGCAAATAGCGAAATATTTGTTCCGTCCCAAAAATTTGAGTGGTCAAACAATTCCAAAGTTATTGAACAACTAATCGACGAGAGCAACTCGTTTTTTGCCGATGTCGCCGACGATGAATGGGAGATTTATTGGTGTGCCGGTCGCGGCACCCTTAACAGCACCACAGATCAGATGAATGACGAAAACATCGTCTTTGAGGGTTGGTTGAATTCTCTCGAATCTTTGGTATCGAACTCGAAGAGAAAATCTGGGTCGATTTTTTTCGCCTCTTCGGCCGGGGCTGTCTATGGCGGAAGCAAAAATCAACCTTTCACCGAGTTGACCGAGCCAGTTTCGCTTTCAAGTTATGGCGACGCAAAGATTCATCAAGAGAGCTTGTTGAAAAAGTTCAGCCAAAAGACCTCGACTCGAGTGTTGGTCGGAAGAATCTCGAATGTCTACGGAGCTCGACAAGATTTGGCGAAGAATCAGGGTTTGATCTCGACGATTTGTTTTTCGGTTCTGCGTCGCCAGCCTGTCAACTTGTTCGTGCCGCTCGATACCTCGCGCAACTATATATATGTAGAAGATGCGGCTAGATGCATCTTCAACCACACCCGCAAGGTCCCAAAGAATTCGGCATCTTCAAATTATTCGATAAAACTTGTCGTGGCACAAGACAACTTGACGATCGGAAGCATTTTGAACATTGCCAGATCTGTCTTGCGCATCAAACCCTTGGTCACGCTGTCATCGAACAGGCAAACTTCGGCGCAACCCCAGAGTTTGGTGTTCAAGTCAACCGTCGATACTGAACTTGACGAAAAGTCGACCACGGGTTTCAGCGTTGGCATGAAAAAGGTGATGACCGAGCTTCAAAAATCGTTCATGAACAGTGGCTGGCAGAGTCAGAACTGAGTTTTGAAACATGCGTGCTCTATTAGTTGCAAATTCGAATGATGCAGACCCGGGCTATATCGGTCAGCGATTTGTTGAACATGGTTATGTTGGCGAGCGATTCAAAGAGCACGGCAGCAAGTTCGAGCATTGCGAGCGTGAGAACCCGGATTCCTGGCCAACTTTGGACGGTGCTGATTTGGTCGTCTTGTTGGGTAGTTGGTGGTCGGCATATTGGCCTGATGTCGCCAAAAATGTGCGCGCCGAGTGCGAGTTGATTCGAGAAACGCATCGACGGGGGATTCCGTTGTTTGGTATCTGCTTCGGTGCCCAAATAATGGCGACCGCATTTGGCGGGTCGGCCCAGCGGGCACAAACTTATGAGGTCGGCTGGCATGAGGTCTTTGCAGAATCGCCAAATGATGCGATCGCTGGAAGGTGGATGCAATGGCACTTTGACACGTTCACCGCACCAAAGTCGCTTGAGGTAATTGCCACGAGTGCGGCAGGGCCCCAAGCGATTCGCGCGGGTCGATCGTTTGCGACGCAATTTCACCCCGAGGTAAACGAGCAAATTGTGCAGAGATGGGCGAGCGAATCAGGGCAGGCCGAGTTGGAAAAGGTTGGTTTAACAGCCGGTGATTTGATCGCTCAAACTCGCGAAGAAGTCAAACAAAGTGCCCCTGCTGCTGCGCGCCTTGTGGATTGGTTTTTGGAGACCGGCACCAAGTGAGCTGACCTTTCGCTGGAGCGTTCACAATTGCCCAAAGTGGCTCTTGGTTAAACCCGTTGTGCTCTCGCAGACTAGTTTTAAGTGGGTATGTCTACGTTTCTTCGGTCGTATTTGACGGTCGTTTGGTTTGGTTTAGCCGCCGTAGCCATCGCAGGCTTGTTGTTGTGGGTCGCCTCGATTGTGCGACCGAATCGACCCAATCGCGAAAAGATGTTGACCTATGAAAGCGGTGTCGACCCGGTGGGTCATGGCTGGTCGCAAAGCCAAGTTCGCTATTACATTTTTGCGCTCTTGTTTGTTGTCTTCGATGTCGAGGCGGTCTTCATCTTTCCGTGGGCGACGCAACTTGAGCGTTATGGCGTATTCGGGCTAATAGAAATGGGCGCATTCGTGTTTATCTTGTTGCTCGGCTTGATTTACGCATGGCGCAAAGGTGTGCTGCGATGGGTTTAGTAGATCGCGGCAGATTGCCAAAGCCGTTGACTTCACTGTTCAACTTGGGTCGTTCTTATTCGTTGTGGGTTTATCAGTGGGGTCTGGCTTGCTGTGCAATCGAAATGGGGGCCGCGTTCGGCTCGCCGCGATATGACGTGATGCGTCTCGGGGTTATTCCGTTGCCCGCGAGCCCGCGTCAAGCTGATCTCGTCGTAATTTCGGGCACCGTCACCGACAAAATGGCGCCAGTTATTCGGCGTCTTTACGAGCAGATGCCAGAACCAAAATATGTGATCAGTATGGGAAGTTGCGCAAATTGTGGTGGCCCGTATTGGGACTCGTATTCGGTGACTAAAGGTGTAGATCAAATTATTCCGGTCGATGTCTACGTGCCGGGATGTCCGCCAAGACCTGAAGCATTGCTCGAAGGCATCGTGCTTTTGCAACAACGCATCAAGAATGAAGATATGGGTGCGCGTTGGCGTGGTGAGGGCACCAAATCGATGGATGCTGTTTCAGATTCTGCCGAGCGAGCTGAGCGCAAAGGTGAGACCGTTGTCGTCGGCAACTGATACGTCTGCAGACGCGCCAAGCCACGAAACTTCGGTCGCTGAAGTCAAGGCCGCGCTCGGAGATCGAGTAATTGATTCGTTTTTTCAAGATGACCTGTGGTTGCGAGTGCGCACCGACGCGTGGAAGTCGTCAATGCGCATTCTTCGCGACACTCTCGGGTTCAATTATTTCTGTTTTCTCTCGGCCATCGACTGGATGCCATCACCTTATGGGCGTGGCGAAGATGATCCGACAGAACCAACACCCGAGCGAGACATGACGATTCGCCCCGGGTATGCCGGTGGCGACACCCGCATGCAAGTCTTTGCCCGAGTCAGCAACCCAGTCACCCACGTCAGTGTCACGATGAAAGTCGACGTACCCGATTCACAGCCAGTCATCGAATCAATTCATGACGTATATGCCGGTGCCAACTGGCACGAGCGTGAGACCCACGAGATGTTTGGCATCAATTTTTCTGGTCACCCAGACTTGCGCAAGATGTATTTGCCCGCCGACTTTGAGGGTCACCCATTGCGAAAAGATTTTCCTTTGCTTGCTCGCATGGTTAAGCCGTGGCCCGGCATCGTCGACGTAGAGCCGCTGCCAGGTGGAGAAATCGGTGAGGGTGAAGAATCATGACGATGCTTGGTGATCGTCAACAACTTTCATACATCGCATCGCAAGCAGCCGATGCGCGACTTAACGTCGAGCTTGAAACCGAGGGAATGACGTTGAACATTGGTCCGCAACATCCGGCGACCCATGGCACGTTGCGAATCATCGCTCGCCTAGATGGTGAGCAAGTCGTTTGGGCCGAGCCAGCCTGTGGTTATATGCATCGCGGATACGAAAAACTTGCGGAGGTTCGCACGTTCCCGCAAGTAACGACGCTCGTCAATCGCATCGACTGGCTGGGCAGTTTTGCCAATGAAGTTCCGTTTATTTTGGCGGCAGAAAAACTCATGGGTATCGAGGCGCCGACGCGTGCACAATACATTCGCACGATTTTGTTTGAGCTTTCGCGCATCGCCAATGTGTCGCTTTTCTTGGGCGATCTCGGGGTTCAACTGGGTGCAATCACGCCCGTTTTCCTCGCGTTTCGAGATCGTGAATATGTTCTGAATTTGATCGAGTCGGCAACTGGTGGGCGCTTTCACCCCAATTTTGATCGCATCGGCGGGCTCAAAGATGATCTGCCCGCTGGCTGGATAGACGAAACGCGTGCGGTCATGAAAAAACTTCGTGGCTTTTGCGATCAAATCGAAGATCTGCTCTTTGGAAACGAGATTTTTCAGTCGCGAACGCGTGGCATCGGCGTGATTCCGCGCGAGGTTGCCTTGCAATACGGTCTATCTGGTGCGAACCTTCGCGCCAGTGGTGTTGACTGGGACCTGCGCCGTGACCAGTCATTGCCGATGATGTGGAACAAGGCCGACTGGAAAGTATGGACTCACCCAGACGGTGACAGTTTTGCTCGATGTTGGGTTCGCCTTCAAGAAACTCGTGAATCGACAAAAATCGTGGATCAGTTGTTGGGTTCAATTCCGGCAGGGCCCGTCATGGCCAAGGTGCCAAAAATCATCAAAGTTCCAGAGGGTGAAGCTTGGGTTTCAACCGAAAACCCATTGGGCGAAATGGGCTACTACGTCGTTTCTCGTGGCGATCTTGGTCCGTTCAGGGTGAAGATTCGTTCGGCTAGTTTCAACAACATCTCGATTACACCGTGGCTGTTGCGCGGTGTTTATGTGCCAGACATCGTGACAATTCTGGCTTCGCTTTATTTCATTCTCGGAGACATCGATCGATGAGTGCGTTGCTCGCAGAAGTTCCCTATTGGGGGCAGTCAATTTTGCGTGTTCTTGGTGGTTTGGTCGCCGTTCTTTTGCCCGCAGGCACGATTGTTTATGTATTTTTGTTCAAGATGATGTCGTTCATGCAGAGTCGTCTCGGTCCGATGGAAGCCGGCCCATATGGGTCGATGCAGCTTTTTGCCGAAGTTGGCAAGTGGTTGCAAAAAGAAGACATAGTGCCCGAGCGCGCAGATGCCCGCATTTTCAAAATGGCGCCAGTCGTCGTACTTCTCAGCACGTTTTTGCTAGTCGCCGTCGTTCCTTTTGGGCCCGATGTCTGGTTCACAGATTTTGAAACCGGCATTTTCTATGCACTTGCTGTTTCGTCGATTTCGGTGCTTGGCATTTTGATTGCTGGGTGGTCGAGTGCCAACAAATATTCATTGCTGGGTGGTTTGCGAGCCGCGGGTCAATTGATCGCCTATGAATTGCCGATGGTGTTGGCCGTTATCGGCGTCGTTATTCAAGCGGGAACGATGAATTTGCAAAAAATTGTCCTGGCGCAAAATTCAGGCTCAATTTTTGGCATAGACGCGGTTGGTCATCCTTATCTCATCAGCCAATTCATAGGTTTCGCAATTTTTATGGTTGCAATTCAGGCCGAATTGACCCAGGCGCCGTTTGACATGCCGATCGCCGAAAGCGAACTTGTTTCGGGCTACATGACCGAATATTCGGGTTTTCGATTTTTGATTTTTTTCATTGGCGAATTTGCCACCGCGGGCGTGTTTGCGATGATCGCCTCCGTGTTGTTTTTGGGAGGCTGGGGCGTGCCGTTTGCTTGGTTTGGGTGGACCACAATCGATGACATCGACAATTGGATGAACTTTGCCGGACCACTGATCATGTTGACCAAAATGATGTTGTTGGCCTTCGTCATCATGTGGATACGGTTCAGTTATCCGCGTCTTCGCGAAGATCAGCTTCAAAAATTCGCTTGGAAGGTCTTGATTCCTATTGCGCTGGCGAACATCGCAGCAACCTCGATATTGAAAGTGGCTTTCTAATGGCAAAAGTACCTGGTTTGGTGAAAGGTCTCGGCGTAACTCTCGGCACTTTGTTCAACACCGCGACGAAGGGTTCGAACACGGTTCAGTATCCGCGCGAAAAAGAAACGCCACCAATTCGTTCGCGTGGGGTCATCGCCCTGCATCAAGACAACTGCACCTCATGCATGCTTTGCTCACGTTCGTGTCCTGACTGGTGCATCTATATCGAGGCTCATAAAGAACTCGCACCACCGCGTCGCGAGGGTGGCAAGCCGCGCCAGGTGAACCTTCTCGACAGATTCGATATTGACTACGCGCTGTGCATGTATTGCGGCATTTGCGTCGAAGTCTGCCCATTTGATGCACTTTTCTGGAGCCCTGAATATGAATATTCAGAGCCGAGCATCGCTGATTTATTGCATGACAAAACCAAATTAAGTGAGTGGATGGAAACAGTCCCTGAAGCTCCGGCGCTCGAAGTCGGCGCCGACAAGAAAAAGAAGTAGCAAAGGTTCGTTACCCATGGTCGCGCAGAACATTGGTTTTTGGATAATTGCCATTTTGATGATCGTTTCGGCCTTGCGAGTAGTCACGACCAACAATGTGGTTCATGCGGCACTTTGGTTGGTGGTTGTATTGGCAGGTGCGGCGGGTCAATATATTTTGCTGGCTGCCGAGTTCGTGGCGATCACCCAAGTTCTCGTATATATAGGTGCGGTAATGGTGTTGTTTTTGTTTGGCACCATGTTGACTCGCGCGCGTATTGGCAAAGAATCTGACCTCAACAACTCCTACAAAAAACTTGGAATTCCAGTTGGTTTGGTCATGCTGGTGGCAATGGGTTTGGCTTTGACCCGATCTTTTGGCGACGAGAAATTGCCAGATTCGGCTGCAGTCGTGTCGACTCAAGATGTCTCAGACCAGATCTTCGGGCCTTACTTGTTGCCTTTCTGGGCTCTCTCTTTCGTATTGTTGGCCGCAGTTGTTGGCGCAATCGTGTTGGCGAGAAAGGACTGATCAAATGTTTGTGAATCAGTTTCTGTTTTTGGCGAGTGTCTTGTTTTGCATCGGGGTTTACGGTGTGATCGCTCGCAAGAATGCCGTGTTGATGTTGATGTCTATCGAATTGATTTTGAATTCGGTGAACATCAATTTGCTGACATTTGCCATGCGCAATGGCTCGACTGACGGCCACACTTTTGCTTTGTACATCATTGCAGTTGCAGCCGCCGAAGTAGGCGTTGGTTTGGGACTGGTGTTGTTGGTATATCGCAACAAAAAAACAATCTCGCTCGATGACTTGTCGGAGATGCGAGGATGAACCTGTTGGCCGCCCAAACTGAGCTGCTCGCACCACTTTCGAGTGGCTGGTTCTTAGAAAATGCATGGTTGATTCCGGTTGTGCCTGCCATCGCGTTTGCCTTGATCATTCTGATTGGCAAGAAGCTTCCGATGAAAGGCAGTGAACTCGGTGTCGCTTCTATGGTTGCTTCGCTCGTGTTGTCGAGCGGTGTGGCTTATCAATGGATTCAACGAGTCAATAGCGCCTCAGAAGAACAGTTTGTAGAACCAGTCATCAGATCGTGGTCATGGTGGCGAAGTGGAGGTCTTGATTTTGGAATCGGTCAGCACATTGACGGTCTGGCTGTCGTTGTGCTTTTTGTTGTGGCTTTTATTTCGACGTTGGTGCAGATTTATTCTCTTGAATATTTGCGCGGAGACCGCCGCTACACACACTTCTTTGCGGCACTCACTCTGTTTTCTGGCGGAATGTTGGCGATGGTGCTGGCCGACAACATGATTCTGTTTTTGTTGGGTTGGGAGATCATGGGGTTGTGCAGTTTCATGCTGATCGGTCACTGGTGGGAAGAGAACGCCAACAGTCGGGCTGCTCTCAAGGCATTTTTCACAGTGCGCACTGGCGACGTCGGCCTTTTGGTCGGCATCAGCATTCTTTTCTTTGCGGCCAACGACTGGACACAAGAAAATTTGGGTCTCTCTGGATTTTCGATTCGCGGCATTTCAGCCTGGGCGCTTTCTGGCGAGCCCAACAGCACCGTGATCACAGTTGCCGCAGTTGCATTGTTCATCGCCAGCATCGGCAAAAGCGGCCAGTTTCCGCTTCACACCTGGTTGCCAGATGCGATGGCGGGCCCGACACCCGTCAGTTCGCTCTTGCATTCGTCGACGATGGTCGTTGCCGGAGTTTTCTTGGTTGCGCGCTTGTATCCCGTATTTTTCGTTGGGCTTGACATTTTGGGCAGTGGTGGCAACTTGATTGTGATCATCGGTGGCATCACGATCGTTATTTCGGCGGCGCTCGCGTTTGTGCAAAACGACATCAAACGCGTATTGGCTTATTCGACTGTCTCGCAACTTGGCTACATGATGCTCGGTCTGGGGGCAGGGGCGTGGCTGCCGGCGGTATTCCATATATTCACCCACGCATTTTTCAAGGCTTGTTTGTTTTTGGGTGCGGGCTCGATTAGTCACAGTGCGTCTCATCACTCGTTTGACATGAAGCGCGACATGGGTGGCTTGCGCAAAGTCATGCCGATCACTTTTGCAACATGGGTCATCTCGACGCTTGCTCTATGTGGTGTGTTTCCGTTCTCGGGTTTCTTTTCCAAAGACGAGATCATCGACAACGTGGGCAACAACGGCTACGGCTTGTTCATGATCGTGGGCCTAGTGGGTGCATTTATGACCGCTGCATACATGACTCGTGCAACCTATTTAACTTTCTTTGGTGAACCTCGCGGAGCATCGGCTGGCCACTCGTCGCACCATGGTCATGACACGCATGATGCGCATTCGACTCATGACGATCACGGTGTGCACGGTTCTCATGGTCCGCATGAATCGGGCCTGTTGATCACTGTTCCGTTGGTGATTTTGTCTGTGCTGGCGTTGGGTTCGGGTCTTTTGAACGCGACGCCGTTTGGTGAAAGTTGGGAGCGCATGAAACTTTGGGTTGAACCCCGAGGTGTCGAAGTTTCAGATGCGGGTCATTCTGGAGGACCCGGAGAATCGCTGACTATCTTTGTGCCGACTGCCGAAGAATCGCACTCAAAGTCTGTCTGTGGCACCGCCACACCAGAAAGCGGCATCTGTTTTGCCCCTCAACTGCAACATGCAAAATTCAAGTGGTCAAAAGCGATGCTCTCGTTGGTAATTGTTTTTCTGGGCATGGCTGTTTCATGGATACTGAGCACACTTGTATTCACCAAGCGTGATAAGCGTTTTGCAGGCTTGACGCAACGAGTGCAAATACTCGGGATAGGTCACCGACTTTTGGTCAATAAATACTATTTGGATGACCTCTACGAAAAAATAATCGTGCGCGGCATTGCCTATCCGATTTCGAACGCCGCGTATTGGTTCAACCAAAGAGTCTTAGACGGCATCCTTCATGCAATCGCCAATGTGACTCGAAAACTCTCTGGCTGGACCTATGACAACATTGATCAGCGGGTTGTCGACGGCACGGTCAACAATTCGGCCACAATCACCAAATCAGTTGGCACTGCAGCTCAACCAACTCAGTCGGGAAAAGTTAGTCAATATGGCGCGCTGTTATTCAGTGCAGCTGCGGTTGCGGCACTCGTTTTAGTAATCATCAACACTTAAAAGTCGAAAAAGGGGAGAAATAAATTATGAACATGCTTCAGGACAACAACTGGTTGTTGAGTGTTGGCACTTTTTTGCCCTTGCTGGGCGTGCTGGTGTTGCTCTTAGCCCCCAAGGCATCAGATCAAATGGTCAAACTCGTGGCCCTGATTACATCGGCGGCCACTTTGGCGGTTGGCATTTTGACTGCGCTCAGATTTGATTTTGGCCAGGCAGAAAAGTTGCAATTTGTGGCCGATGTCAAATGGATTTCAGTTATAAAAAGTTCTTATCTAATTGGCGTAGATGGCATTAGTTTGCCGCTTTATTTGCTGAGCATGGTGATAACCCTGCTCGTAGTTGTTTATTCGCTGGATCACGTGCCGAGCCCCGGCAAACCGAAGGCTTTTTTCTCTCTCTTGCTTGTCTTGCAGACCGGCATGGCCGGCACTTTCATCGCCCAAGATTTGATTTTGTTCTTCGTGTTCTTCGAACTCGTATTGTTGCCGATGTTTTTCATGATCGGCGTCTGGGGCGGCGAGCAGCGGCAATACGCATCAATCAAGTTCTTCCTGTACACAATGTTCGGTTCAGCCTTGATGTTGGTTGCATTTCTGGCGCTGTTTTTCAAGACTGGCGCCGAGAGCTTCAGCATTCCGTTCCTGGTCGAGAACGGTGGTGGCATCGCGAAAAACATTCAGATCTGGATTTTCGCCGGAATGTTCGTCGGGTTCGCCGTCAAAGTGCCCATGTTTCCGTTTCACACTTGGTTGCCCGATGCACACACCCAAGCCCCGACTCAAGGCTCAGTGATTTTGGCGGCAATATTGCTCAAACTCGGTACGTATGGTTTCGTTCGAATAGCACTTCCGATTTTGCCTGATGCCGCGCGCGAGTGGGCACCGTATATCGGCGGTTTGGCAGTCATCGGCATAATTTATGGCGCTCTTGGTTGTCTGGCTCAAACCGACATGAAGCGTTTGATTGCGTTTTCGTCTGTTGCCCACATGGGTTTTGTGATGCTCGGCATTTCGACATTGACAAGTTTTGGTGTCAATGCGGCGATGTTCGGCATGGTTGCTCACGGTTTGATCACCGGGATGCTGTTTTTCATCGCTGGCAGCGTCAAAGAGCGTTATCACACCCTTGAGATTTCAAAACTTGGTGGCATGCTGACGGCGATGCCGCGCCTTGGCTGGATTTTTGGATTCTGCGCCATGGCGTCTCTTGGTCTTCCGGGCCTGGCGGGTTTTTGGGGCGAATTTCCTGCAATTCTCTCTGCCTACAACCCGGCTGAAGGTCTCAATCAGACGGTGTTTCGGGTGTTCATGGTCATTGCGGCCTTGGGCACGGTTTTGGCGGCTGCCTACTTGCTGTGGATGTTTCAGCGAATTGCATTTGGCACCGCAAAAAATGCTTCTTCTCACGGACATTCGCACAGTGAAGACTTACACGACGTCACAACTTTTGAATGGACAGCCTGGACTCCTTTGCTAGTTGGCATTCTTGGACTCGGCATCTTGCCAAACTTGTTGTTCAGCGTTTTCGATCCTGCCGTGCAAATCACATTGAGTGCCTTCGGGGGATAACTTGCAAATATTGAGCACCTTTTCCGCGCAGTGGGTTGCGCCATCGATCGACTACTTCGGTCTTGCACCCGAACTAGTTCTGGCTGGCGGGCTTTGCTTGGTGTTGCTTCTCGACTTGTTTATTGACGAGCGAAAAAAGTGGTTGCTCACGGTTATCTCTTCTTTCACCTTGTTAGTCGCAATGATCCCTGTTTTGATGTTGGCGCTGTCAGAGACCGAGGTTCGATCGATGTTCGATGGACGATATGTTGTCGACAATTTCAGCCTCGTGATGAAGGGTGTTTTTCTGGTGGCTGGATACGTGGTGATTCTGCTTTCTAGTTCTCACATCGACCAAGGTGAATATTGGCGTGGCGAATTCTGGTTCTTGTTGCTGACCAGTTTGCTTGGCATGTTGATGATTTCATCTTCGAGAGACCTGGTGAGCATTTTCATCGCACTCGAGTTTCTCTCGATTCCGGCCTACATGTTGGCCGCATGGCGCAAACGCGACCCAAAGAGCAATGAAGCAGGCGTCAAATACTTCATGCTCGGTGTTTTTGCTTCAGCGGTGATGCTTTACGGCATGTCGTTGATGTACGGTGTTGCAAACTCGACTCTGTTCACTGAGATAGCGCCAAAACTTACCGCAGCCGGAGATCTTTCTAGCGTTCATGCTTTGTCGGTCGTCTTCGTCGTCGTGGGTTTTGCCTTCAAGGTCTCGGCCGTTCCGTTTCATACGTGGGCGCCCGATACATATGAAGGTGCGCCGACACCTGTGACTGCATTTTTGTCGGTGGCATCCAAGGCAGCAGGCTTCGTTGCGTTGGTCGTTTTGATCTATTCGACGTTTCCTCTTACGCAAGACATTTGGCAACCATTGATCTGGATTCTTTCGGCGTTGACCATGACCGTCGGCAACGTTTTGGCCCTCAAGCAACACAACATCGTGCGCATGATCGCCTATTCATCGATCAGTCAGGGCGGCTTTGTTTTGATGCCGTTGGCGGTGGCAGGTCTCTCCGGCTCGGGCACGACCGCACTTCGATCAGTCGTGCTTTACATGATCGTTTACGCTGCAACCAATCTGGGTGTGTTTGCGATAATTCTCGCGGTTTCAAACAAAACACGCAGCGGAGAAATTTCAAGCTATGGCGGCTTGTTTTCTTACGCTCCTTCGTTGGGCGTGCTGATGACACTGTTCTTGGCGTCGCTGGCTGGAATTCCACCATTGGGTGGCTGGATTGCAAAGTTTGTTGCATTTCAATCTTTGATTCAGTCACAATCGACTTGGGGTTATGCATTGGCGGTCGTTGGTGCGGTGAATTCAGTGGTCGCCTTTGGTTATTACGGCAATGTGATGCGAGAGATCTGGATGCGACCTGTTCCAGATAACGACGTTTCGCAAATCTCAGTGCCCGGAAGTCTGCGTTTGGCACTTGTCATCACCACCGGTTCGACCCTCGTGTTTGGTGTTCTGCCTGGCGTGGGTCTGCGTTTTGCCGATTTGGCTGAAATTGCCGGTGCAGTCATTCGATAGACATATTTCTGCCGCAATCGATGCGGCTGGTGGTGCAATTTCATTTGAAAAATTCATGGAATTGGCGCTCTATGCTCCGCAGGGTTTTTATTCGACCGAGGTACGTGCTGGCAGACGAGGCGACTTCATAACCTCTCCAGAAGTCGGGCCCCTTTTCGGTGAAGTCGTAGCCAAGGCAATTGATGCGAAATGGCGAGAACTCGGCTCGCCTAAGAGATTCGACGTGGTCGAAGTGGGGGCGGGCTCGGGCACTCTGGCGCGCAGCATTATGGGTGCGCAGATTGAATGCAAAGACTCTTTGATCTACACGGCCGTCGAAATTTCTGATGCCTCGCGCCAGATGCATCCGGCTCAAGTTCGCTCAAGTTCAATAATGCCGAGCGAACCATTAATCGGCATGATTATCGCCAATGAATTGCTGGATAATTTGCCGTTTCGTTTGTTTGTCTTTGATGGTTTTTGGCAAGAAGCATTTGTAACTTTTCAAGATCGCAGTTTCGTTGAAGTTTTGCGCAAGGTCGACGATGCACCGAATTGGCTGCCACGAGTTGCGCCGCATGGCGCAAGAGTTCCAATTCAGACTTGCGCCGCAAATTGGTTGGTTCAAGCCCTTGATTTGTTGCAAAAAGGCTCGTTGGTTGTGTTCGATTATTTTTTAACAAGTTCCGATGCAATATCTCGGCCGTGGCGCGATTGGCTTCGCACTTATCGACATCACGAATCAGGCGAGCATTATTTGCGAAATCCCGGCACCCAAGACATTACGAGTCATGTAATGATAGATCAGCTGCAGAACGTGCACATATTCGACCTTTGTGAATCGCAGACCTCTTGGTTGTCGAGAAATGGCATCTATGAACTCATCAACGAGGGGCGAGTTTATTGGCAAGAACGAGCCGCCAAGCCCGACCTAATGGCGATGAAGATGCGCAGCCGAATCAGTGAATCCGAGGCTCTCTGTGACCCCGTCGGTCTCGGCAAATTTTCGGTGCTTGAATGGCGCAAATAAGCCAACCCTTGGCTTCTATCAATCTCACCTACTGTAGATACATCAAATTCGATGGTTGTGTGATTTAGATGACAAGTTCGACTCCGAAGGTTTCTGTTTGCATTCCGACGTATAACGGT
>CAYOVI010000034.1:0-15008 GCA_964407365.1 uncultured Ferrithrix sp. | reverse complement strand
TGGCTGAGTGTCAAGTGTTCTTTGCACAACACAACTGAGCGATCGAGCACCGGCAGCTTGCCGATGTTGAACTTCAACATCGTGGCAATTGTGCGGGTCACTGCACTGGCGACAAGTTCTTCGGTGATCAGACCTTCTGCGAGCGCTGCAACTATCGGCGCATTGCGAATCATTCGATATGGCATTTCAACATCAAGGCCTGCCTGCAGAGATTTAACCCCATTGCGTACGCCAAAAATCCAGTCTGAAATTACGAAACCTTTGAAACCCCACTCATCGCGCAATATGTTTTCAAGCAGAGCGTGATTCTGGCTGCACCACTCGCCATTGACCGAGTTATAGGCGGTCATTACACATGCAACACCTTCATCGACGATGCGTTTGAAGTGAGGTAGATAAACCTCGTGCAAGGCACGCTCGTCGACTGTCACGTCGACACCAAAACGCGCGTTCTCCATTGAGTTCAATGCAAAGTGTTTGAGCGTAGCCATCACATGACGTTGTGCCCCTCGAGTTAACGCTGCGCCCATCTCGCCAACATGGTGTGGGTCTTCGCCATAGGTTTCTTGAGCTCGACCCCAGGCCGGATGACGCAAAAGATTCACGCATATGCCGCCATAGAGGTCTGCGCCAATTGCACGCAACTCTTTGCCAATTGCATCACCAACTCGCACTTCAAGGTCAGGATCAAACGTCGCGCCACGAGCCATCGAAACCGGAAACGCCGTTGCCTCGCCCACAACTACGCCACGAGGACCATCAGAAAAATGAAAACCAGGAACGCCAAGTCGCTCGACTTTTGCCGCTCGAAATGGCCGACTGTGATAGCCACCTGTTGTTATGTCTTTGATGCCCACCCAAAACGGCACCGCACCATCTAGGCAACCAATTTTTTCTTCAAGGGTCATCATCGAAACTAGTTCAGACGCCACCGACTCGGGTTTTGCGCCGCCTCTGACTTTTGTTAGCGCTAGTTCATACGCTGTCGCCACGACCTGAGGTTAGGCGAAAAAATAAGACGATGCGTTTTGACGACTATTCGACGCGCATGCCCGAGATTGCGCGAGCGATCACGAGTTGTTGGATCTCTGAGGTCCCCTCGAAGATGGTGTGAATCTTCGCGTCACGGTGCCAACGCTCGACTGGGTATTCGCGTGTATAGCCGTAGCCACCCAAAATTTGAATCGCATCTTCGGTGACTTTAACCGCCATCTCTGAGGCGTAGTACTTGCTTTGTGAACCTTCGGCATTTTTGTAGCCACCGTTTTTTGCAAGCTATGAAGCGCGCCAAATCAACAAGCGCGCCGCATCGATTTCGGTGATCATGTTGGCAAGTTTGAAAGCGATCGCTTGATGCATAACGATCGGTTTGCCGAAGGCTTTTCGCTCTTTGGCATAATCAAGTGCAAATTCATAAGCGGCACGAGCAATGCCAAGTGCTTGTGCGCCAACTGCCGGGCGTGTTGCCTCGAAAGTCGCCATTGCAGGTTGTTTGCCACTCGAAGTGCCCTCGCGATATCGCGCAAGTTTGGCATCGAGTTTTTCTTTGCCCCCCAACAAGCATCGGCCCGGCACGCGAACGTCTTCTAACACGACTTCGGCAGTGTGACTGGCGCGAATGCCATGCTTTTGATACTTCTGTCCTTGACTGAGGCCTTTAGTCTTTGGTGGCACGACAAAACTTGCTTGACCACGACCTTTTAGTTCGGGATCTACGGCAGCGACCACAACGTGCACGTCAGCAATGCCGCCGTTGGTGATCCATGCTTTGGTGCCGTTCAAGACCCACTCGTCATTTGCTTCGTCGTAAACGGCGCGTGTGCGCAAGTTAGAAACGTCGCTGCCTGCATCTGGTTCGCTAACACAGAACGCACCAAGTTTCACGTCGTCAGCGGTGCCATAGCACTGTGGCACCCATTCCATCATTTGTTCTGGTGTGCCGTTGCCGGCAATGCCAGCGGCAGCCAAACCTGAGCCCATTATTGCCATGCCAATGCCAGCGTCGCCCCAGAATAATTCTTCGATTGCCACCACCATTGTGAGACCCGTCGGGTCAGACATTGCATTCATGATGAAGTCGAGACCATAAAGACCGATCTTGGCGGCTTCTTGCACGACAGGCCACGGAAACTCTTCGCGTTCGTCCCACTCGTGAGCGGCAGGGCGAATCGTATCGACGGCGAATTGATGCACCCAGTCTTTGAGTTGAAGTTGATCGTCGTTGAGAGTCAATGAAAATTCAGCCATGGCTACAACTTATCCGCGACGAAGCGTGGTGCCAGCCTTGGTGGTTTCGACGAGATATCCAAGTGCCTGCAACTCAGCGCGCAACCTATCGGCCGTGACAAAATCTTTTGCGGCTCGGGCAGCGTCTAGCGCGACTGCCTTTGCCTGTGCATCAGCCCCAACTTTTTCGGCGACTCCAATTTGCAAGCCAACTGCGACGCACATTTCCCTCACGGCCGATGCCAAGCTCGCGGCGCTTTGAGTATCGCCGGCGTCAACTGCGATATTGGCGCGACGCACGGCATCAAACAACACGCCCATCGCAACTGGCGTGTTTAGGTCGTCATCCATCGCCCGACGAAAAGCGTCGAGGGTTGTCGAGTCTGGTTTTGCATCAAACGCACTCGTTCTGGCGTGAAATGAGTCGATGCCTGCAATGGCGTTAACTGAAGCGTCGATATTGTCCGGGCCAACCTTGACAGGCGAGCGATAATGGGTTTGCAATAGCAACATGCGATAGGCGCGCGCATCGTAACGGTCTAGCAAATCGGGCAGGTTGGTGACGTTGCCCAAACTCTTAGACATTTTCTCTCCCTCGAGATCTACAACGAACCCGTTGTGCATCCAATGTTGGGCAAAACCTTTGCCGAGTGCGACGGCTTGGGCACGTTCATTTTCGTGATGCGGAAATCGCAAGTCAGCACCACCGCAATGCAAGTCGAAACCCTCGCCAAGTAGTTCAAGACTCATCACAACACATTCGCTATGCCAGCCGGGCCTGCCCTCACCCCACGGTGACGACCATGAAGGCTCGCCTGGTTTTGAAAATTTCCAGAGCACAAAGTCAGCAGAATTTCTTTTCTGATCGGCGCCAAACACGTTGCGATCGCCACCGCCAGCCACCATCTCGTCAAGGCTTTGGTGTGCGAGCAAGCCATAGTCGGCCACAACGCTGGTATTCATATAAATGCCGTCTTGGGTGGCATAAGCCGCGTTCTTTTCGACAAGATCAGAGATCAAGTCGACTATCTGCTCGACATATTCGGTTGCGCGAGGCACATCGGTGGGTCGCGCAACCCCGAGTCGCGCCATTGATTCGAACCACACTTGCTCGCACTTTTGGGCGATGTCGAGCCACGGTCGATTTTCGCGATTGGCTCGATCAATGATTTTGTCGTCTATATCGGTGATGTTTGAAACAAGTCGAACCTTGATACCTGTCCATTCGAGATAGCGACGCAAAATGTCGTAAACAAGCGTGGCTCGCCCGTGGCCGATATGAGGTGGCCCATAAACCGTTGGTCCGCAAAGGTAAATGCTCAGTTGACCTGGCACACGCTGTTTGAGCGGGCGAATCTGCGAAGTAGCGGTGTCATACAAATTCAGCACAATGTCTAAGGCTAGGCGAGTACCGTTATTTCGTCATGTCACGCATACCCGAAAAGCCAACAATCGACGGTATCGAGTCGCGGTTCGTGCATCAATGGGAGCAAGACGGCGTTTATCGCTTCGATCGCAATGCAAAACGTCAAGATGTTTTCTCGATCGACACACCACCGCCAACCGTCAGCGGTTCACTGCACATGGGTCACGTATTTTCATATACGCACACGGACACTTTGGCTCGATTTTGGCGCATGCGCGGCAAATCGGTCTTCTACCCGATGGGATGGGATGACAATGGCTTGCCAACCGAGCGACGGGTGCAAAATTTTTATGGCGTCTCGTGTGACCCATCGCTGAAATATGTCAAAGGTTTTGAGCCGCCATTTCGCGGAAACCCGCCAAAAGATGCAAAACCAGTGCCGATATCGCGACCGAATTTCATTGAGTTGTGTGATGAACTCACCGCCCAAGACGAAAAAGTTTTCGAGGATTTATTTCGCCGACTTGGTTTGTCCGTCGATTGGAGTTTGCTCTATACGACGATTAGCGAACATGCTCGTCGCACCGCGCAGCACGCATTTTTGCGAAACCTCGAACGCGGTGAGGCATACACCCAAGAAGCGCCAACACTTTGGGATGTCGACTTTGGCACGGCCGTAGCCCAAGCCGAACTAGAAGACCGCGAGCGACCTGGCGCATTTCACAAACTCAAATTTCGCGAGGCAGACAATGAGAACAAGGCGATAATCGTCGAAAGCACTCGCCCCGAGTTGATTGCTGCATGTGTTGGCCTTGTCGCCCACCCTGATGATGACCGCTATAAGCACTTATTTGGCAAAATGGCCATCACGCCAATTTTCGGTGTTGCCGTGCCAGTTCACCCCCACCCACTTGCCCAACCCGATAAAGGCTCTGGCGTGGCGATGGTTTGCACATTTGGTGACTTGACCGACGTGATCTGGTGGCGCGAACTCAATCTTGCGACTCGACCAACAATTGGTCGTGACGGCAGGTTCATTGCCGACCCACCAGAAGTCATGTCGTCTGATGCCCGCAAACAATACGCAAGGCTCGCAGGCAAATCTGTGAAGCAAGCCCAAACCCTGACGGTCGAAATCTTGCGCGAAACCGGCGAACTAACCGAAGAGCCCCGGGCGATTACTCACCCGGTCAAGTTCTATGAAAAAGGTGACAGACCACTCGAGATTGTTACGAGTCGACAGTGGTACATCCGCAATGGCGGGCGCGACGAAAAACTACGCACACAACTTTCGTCGCGTGGCGATCAATTGACTTGGCATCCAGACTTCATGCAACATCGATATGCGAACTGGGTTGACGGGTTAAATGGAGATTGGCTCGTTAGCCGTCAACGATATTTTGGCGTGCCAATACCGCTGTGGTATCGACTTGATGCAAACGGTGAAATCGTCTACGACGAACCCCTCGTGCCCACCTCAGACCAATTGCCGATCGACCCGAGCACAGACGTGCCAGTTGGTTTTGTCGCTGAACAAAGAGGTTTGGCAAATGGTTTTGTCGGCGACCCCGACATCATGGATACTTGGGCGACATCATCGCTCACGCCACAACTTGCCGGTCATTGGGTTGATGGTGCAGATGCATTCGAGCAAATTTTTCCGATGGATGTTCGTCCACAAGGCCACGACATCATCCGAACATGGTTGTTTTCGACGATGGTTCGCTCAAACTTTGAACACAACGTTGCCCCTTGGAAGAACGCTTGTCTTTCGGGTTGGATTCTCGACCCTGATCGAAAAAAGATGTCAAAGTCGAAAGGCAACGTCGTAACACCATCGGATTTGTTTGATCAATACGGCAGCGACGCGGTGCGATATTGGGCGGCATGCGCACGACCAGGTGTCGACACGGCATTCAGTGAAGATCAAATGAAGGTCGGACGCAAACTAGCGACCAAACTGCTCAACTTGACGAAGTTTGTTTTGGTTGCCGGTGAAGCCAAAGTGTCAGACACGCCCCGAGATTTGGTGGACCAAGCAATGCTCTCGCGTCTCGCCACGGTTGTCGACGAATCGACGATTGCATTTGAACAGTTCGACTATGCACGTGCATTAGAGCGCACCGAGGCGTTTTTTTGGTGGTTCTGCGACGACTACGTAGAACTGGTCAAAACTCGTGCATACGGCGAGAACCAAGACGCGTCTTCGGCAAGAGTTTCATTGCGTCGTGCGCTGAGCGTGTTGCAACGACTTTTTGCACCGATGCTGCCGTTTGCCACCGACGAGGTTTGGTCATGGTGGCAACCGGGTTCGATACATCGCTCCACCTGGCCAACTACCCAAGAAGTGCTGGGTGATTTCAACTCAAATTCGGATGCGCTCACGTGTCTTGATGCAATCTGTGAGGTTCTCGGAGTCGTGCGACGCACAAAAACCGAAGCAAAGGTTTCTCAGCGTGCACAAATTGCAAAACTCGTTATCACGGCTGATGAAACGACCGTGAAGTTGTTGCAGGCGAATCTTTCAGATCTTCGAAGTGCCGGATCGTTGCAAGAAATTGAATTTGTATCTTCAGATTCAGGTGACGACTCGGCGAAACTGTCTGCTCAAGTGACTCTTGCTGCGCCACTAAACTGATTTGCGCATGGCGCACAAAAAACGAGCAAAAACCGGTGTCGCCACTCGGCCAAAACTTCACTATTTTGTTTTGGTTTTTAACATTTTTGTTGTTGCGACGCTTGTTTTGTGCGCGACCACCTTGTTTTGGGTCAGCAACCGACTGAACCAACGACTTGTCGTGACACTTGACAAATCTGAAACCTCAAATAACGGTGACGAAGGCAACCCAATCGGCACCGATTGGAATCTAAACACCGAAAATCTTGACGCCAAAAACTTTTTGTTAACGGGTTCTGACAACGGTGCTTGCACCAGCCCTGACAGCGCAACTTCAGGTGGCATCGGCGACCGAACCAGCTCTGGCGAGCGCAGCGACACGATCATGATTATTCGCATCGACCCGACTTCTGAGCGTGCGGCAATACTCTCTTTTCCGCGCGATCTTTGGGTTGATATTGCAGGCACGACCAGACAAAACAGAATCAATTCAGCGTTTCAAAGCACCGACCCGAATCGTCTCGTAGCCACGATCAAAAACAATTTTGATGTTTCAGTCGACCACTATGTGAACATCAACTTTTGTGCCTTCAAAGAAATAGTCACCGCCGTCGACGGAGTCAAGGTGCCATTTCTGTATCCGACCCGAGACAAGAAAACCGGTTTTAATGTTGCCGCTCCGGGGTGCATAAATTTTGATGGCGACACGGCTCTTGCATACGTTCGCTCGCGCTCTGGCTATAGATATTTTGACCCAACGAAACAAGAATGGCGCGAAGATCCAACCGGTGACCTTGGCCGAATCAAGCGTCAGCAAGACTTTTTGCGTCGTTCAATGCAACGAGCACTAGACAAGGGTTCAAAAAGTTTGTCGGTGGCAAACAACTTGCTGAATGCTGCCTTGAAAAATGTGATCACTGACGACGAGTTGACGCCACGGGGCATGTTGACTCTTGCTCAGGCGATGCGTGATTTAGAAACACAATCAATTGCTACTTACACCATTGATTCATACCAAAAGCGAATTGGTGATATGTCGGTTTTGATTCCTACGCTCAAAACAGATGAGATGCAAAAAGTTCTGGGCATATTTCAAGGTCGATCACCGATCGTCGCCAAAGGTGCATCGATGCAAACTCAAAAATCCACGAAATTTATGTCGACCTCGTTTCGCATTTCTTCCACTGCAACTTCAATCAACGCTCAAGTTGCAGACGGCGTGGTGCCACCCGACGACCCAAGTTGTCGCTAACGACCAGCCAGAAGTCGCTCGAGGCTCCCACAGTTTTGGGGCTTGACTAACATAAGCCGAG
Organism: uncultured Ferrithrix sp.; assembly: GCA_964407365.1. Taxonomy (GTDB): domain Bacteria; phylum Actinomycetota; class Acidimicrobiia; order Acidimicrobiales; family Ilumatobacteraceae; genus BACL27. Next base: position 7,486 of record CAYOVI010000034.1, on the reverse strand, counting down.
GGGAAACAATGCAGATTTTCATTGCTGTTGTGTTGATTGTTGCCGCATATTTGATGGGCACGTTTCCGAGCGCGGGGCTAATCGCATCAAGAAAGAATCTGGACATCACCCAAGTCGGGTCAGGCAACCCAGGTGCTTCAAACGTGATTCGCAACCTGGGTTGGAAAGTTGGCCTGGCTGTTTTCTTGCTAGACATGGCAAAAGCCGCGATGGCAGTTGGGCTCGCATGGATAGTCACTGGTGACCGACATGATCAGCTTTCGTATTTGTGTTTGTTTGCCGCAATTCTCGGCCATTCATACCCGGTGACGCGTAAGTTCAAAGGTGGCAAAGGTGTCGCTAGCGGCGGTGGCGGAATGTTCGTGTTGTTTCCCTTGACAAGTCTGGTTTTGTTTAGTTCTTGGTTTGTGCTGACCAAGACAACTCATAAAGCATCGATTGCATCACTTACGATCTCGATCGCGCTGCCACTTGGTATTTCTTACGAAGGTGCTGAGCCGTGGGAGATCGCTGCAACCCTCGCGCTCGTTGGGTTCATAATCGTAAAACATTTGCCAAATCTTCGCCGCCTGAAAACTCACGAAGAACCAGACATCATCTAGCATCGTCGCATGCTGGCGATGGCATCCATGAAAAAACTGTCTAATTACGTTGATAGATATCCCAAAAAATATATTTGGCTACTAGTTGTCGCTATTGGCACACTCTCACGTGTTGTAATAGCTCGCCTTGGGCACAACGAGGACTTTTATAACTGGACTTGGAACGCCGCAGTATTGAGAGACGGCGGAAGCGTCTACTCAGGCGATGTACCCTACGGGTACGGTCCTTTCTGGATGTTCGTGCTCAGGTTCGCAGATTTAATCCAAAGTATCTTCCCTGAAAATCGAAAAACTTTCCGAATTGTGATCATTCTCGTACTAACCCTTGCTGACTTAATAATTGCGGTAATCATTGCGCGCAAATTTTCACTAATTGCTGGCCTTCTATTTTTTCTAAATCCAATTTCAATAATTATCACTGGTTACCACAATCAGTTCGACAACATTGCAATTCTTGGCGCACTTACTGCGATTTTGTATTTAGATTCTGGAGACTCGTCGTCAAAATCAAGAAACGTTTATGTCGGGTTAACTCTGATTGGTTTTAGTCTCGCAGTAAAGCAAATATTGTTATTTTTTCCGATTTGGCTCTTTTATCGAAATGGAACCTTCAAACAACGATTTATTAGAAGCGCAATACCTTATGTTGTTTACACTGCATGCTTTGTGCCTTGGGCAACATCAATTTCCCGGATTGAAATAATATTTGAAGAGGTATTTCTTCAACGACGTGGTCGCTCAGGAATTCTTTTAAATCTTTTTGGTGCGGACTACGCAGGTACAATTCACGGTTCAAGTTACAGCGACCTAATTCGCAAGGTTGTTTTCGCATCGTGGGTCTTAGGTATCTTGGTATTTGGATGGATATTTAGAAATCGCTCTCTTATCCACTCCCTAATCATTTATCTTCTTATCATGGTCGGTCTTGCCCCGGCGTATTCTCAGCAGCAGTTGATTTTGCCCCTACTAGCGGTCTTCCTTTATGCAACAGTCGAACTAAAAATTTTTTATCTGCTCACATTGCTATTTATGATTCAAAACTCAGACGAGTTGGGGTTTGAATTCTTTTTACCGCACTTCTTCAGGTTGAATGGCACGATCTATGCGTGGCTTCAAGTCTTGTTGATTATCTTCTCGCTGCGTTTCGTCTTTCCAAAACTCTTTAGAAAAGCAAGGTCAGATAATCTTCAAACTGCTCTCAAGTTAGATTAGAAAAATGCTGGCGATTATTGATGCATTTTTCGAGTGGTTGAAAGATTGGTCTTCTTCGCCATGGTTTTATCTCGTGATTTTTGTGATCGCTATGCTCGACTCGGTCTTGCCTATTGTGCCGAGTGAAACTTTGGTGATCATTGGCGGTGTGACTGCTGGAGCAGGCGACTTATCGATTGCACTCGTTATTCTGTGTGGCGCAGGTGGAGCATTCGTCGGCGACAATCTGAGCTATTTCATTGGTCGCGAAGCAAGTGACTGGGTGGTGAAACGCCGAACGAGAACTGAAAAAGGCGCCAAACAACTCGCAAACATCGTCGAACAGATTCACGAGCGCGGAGGATTGTTGTTGATAACCGCAAGATTTATTCCAGGTGGTCGAACTCTGCTCACGCTTTCTTGTGGCATAACTCAACAACCACGCAAGTGGTTCATTGGTTGGGCAATTGTTGCGGCAAGCATCTGGGCAACCTATGCGTCGATGCTTGGCTTCATCGGCGGAAAGTCGTTTGCTGACAATCACACCAAAGCTTTTTTGATCGCATTTGCGAGTGCATTCTCAATCACTATCGTCATCGAAGTGTTGCGAACTATTGTGCACAAGGTCAAGCGCAACAAGTAGTTCATTTCGCTCACGGCTGTAAAGTTAAAGACAGTGACTTTGCAACTAAGCGTTGATTCGGCCGCCTGGGGTCGTCATGTCGCCAAAACAGCTAGCGATTTTGACGATTTGATTCCGGTTGTCAAGGGCAACGGCTATGGTCTCGGTCGATCGACACTGATCGAGCACGCCCAAAAAATCTCACGCGACATCGCCGTGGGCACAGTTTTTGAAGCAGACGATGTGCCCGGCAACTGTCGCGCCTTCGTTTTAACGCCAGTCGGCAAAGCACTGCCGCCTGCAAAAAACCTGACCAAAAATGTTGTTATGACGGTGGGCTCGGTTGATCACGTCAACAACCTGCGCAACGCCAGTTGGCGTGGCGACGTGGTCGTCAAATTGCGCTCGAGCATGAATCGCTATGGTGCCGAATTGAGTGAGATAAATGCCCTTCTTGCTGCTGTGCAAGCTGCTGGCCTCACACAAGTTGGTTGGTCGGTGCACCCGCCACTTGACGGCACACCCAAGAGCCACGCCGACGAGATCGGCAGCATAATTTCAGGTGTCGAGTCAAACTTGCCGTGGTTCGTCAGCCATATTGATGCCGAAAACCTCGTCGATTTGCGCAAAAAGTTTGCCAAGAAAACGATTCGCGTTCGAAGTGGCACGCAACTTTGGCTTGGCGACAAGTCGATGTTCGAACTCAATGCAGACGTGCTCGATGCACGGTCAGTAAAAAGCGGCGAAGTTGTGGGTTATCGCAAAATCACTCTTCATCAAAGCGGCACTCTCGCAATGATCGGCGCTGGCACGAGCCATGGCATTCAACTAGTCGGTGCTGAGTTGAGTCCGTTTCATTTCAACTCGACTCGTCTGAGTCTCGTCGAGCCTTCACACATGCACACATCGATGGTTTTTGTGCCAACAAATCAAAGCCCCCCTAAATCAGGTGAAATTGTTGATGTGCAACAACCGCTAACTCGTGTCTACCCCGACATTATTTCTTGGATCTAAAAGTGCCGGCTCACGCGAGTGATCTGCAACTTGAGCATCGCATCGCTTCGCTTGATGTTGCTCGCACAATTGCCTTGTTTGGCATCATCGTGCTGAACTATCACGGCTATCTAAATTTTCAAAGCGCTGGTGTCACGACAACGTCTTCGGTGTTTGAAAGATGGTGGCACCCGTTTGAAGGTGCTCTGGCAAACCCATTTCCGGTTGGCTTCGTGATGGTTGCCGGTATGGGTGTTGCGCTGTTATTGCAGGTTGATGAACGCGAAATCATCGAAGCACGCTGGCGACTTGCCCGTCGCGGGCTCTTTCTTTTCACACTTGGTTACGGCATTGAGTGGGTGTGGGCCGGCACAATCTTGCCGTATTACGGCGCATACTTCATTGTTGCCAGCATCATTGCAGCTTGGTCGGCGCGAAAACTGATTGCACTCGCCGTAGTTTCAACTTTTGCTGCAGCGATCATCGAATGGTGGCGTCTTGAACAATCGTTTGAAGGCAATCTGACAACTTGGCTTTCACCGAGCACGCCAAACACACCACGCAACCTGATGATCCGTTTATTTATCGACTACACACATCCAATGTTCCCGTGGTTGGCGTTTTTTATCGCCGGCATATTGCTTGGTCGCAGTTATCAAAACATCACCAAAATTCGTCGCAAACTTTTGATAGCCGCCGTGGGCACTGCGACATTTGCCTACAGCGCAAATTCGTCTGTTAATTCACTCGTTGACAAAGATGCTGACAACGGAGTGAGCAGTGCGCTGGTCTGGCGCCACTTGGTGTCAACTCAGCCCTTTGATCGTGGCGTGTTGTATGTTTTGGCCTCGCTCGGTGTAGTTGTCGCTATTTTTATGGCAATCACATTTTTGTGCGAAAAATTTCACGGTTCGTTCGTGATACGAATTGCTCAGACAACTGGGCAACTCACACTAACGATTTATCTGGCACATATTTTCATTTATAACTTTGTGGTCAACCAAGCCGGTTTGGTTGAGCCCACTGGCCTCGACACCGCGATGACGATGAGCGTCGTCGTATTTGTTGCCGCAGTCGTGTGGGCAAACTGGTGGCGCCCACTTTTTGGGCGCGGCCCGGCCGAACGTTTATATCGTCGCTTCGGCGGCTAACAACTCACGAGCGCGTTGCACGAACGCGTTGTACAAATTCTGTTGCAACGGGTCTGTTGCCGCAGTGTCTTCCGGGTGCCACTGCATGCCCAGCAGCCACTTGGTGCGATGCTCAACTGCCTCAAGAATTCCGTCTGGGGCATAACCGACGGCGATTAAGTCGTTTGCCAAGTCAGCGATGCCCTGGTGATGAAATGATGCGCCATTGATTTGTGTCGCACCCAGCGCTGATGCCATTTTTGAACCTGGTTCGATATTCACTTGGTGCAACGCAAACTCTTGGCCAACCGGAAACTGCTTTGGTGCATGCGCGAGAAGGTCGTTTGCATTTGAAAGTTCTCCGAGATGTTGAACCAGCGAACCGCCGAGCACAACATTGGCAAGTTGCATGCCACGACAGACCGCTAGTACCGGCAAGTCGAGTTTTAATGCCGCCTTGAGCAACGAAGTCTCAAATGTGTCTTGCTCGGGTTGCACACCATATATATGTGGCCCAGCCATCTGCCCATAGAGCGCAGGATTCACATCAGCGCCGCCCATCAACACCAAACCGTTGAAGCGGCGCATCATCGCCTCGGCATCTTGGGTCGTCAGCGGTTGTGGAGAAATTACGACTGGTTCGCCACCAGCCCGCAAAATTGCATCAAGATATCGGCGCCCAGCAAACGCAACTGCATCGCGCGAAACCCGGCTCGGCGCACCGTAACGGCCAGCGAGCGCAATTAGAGGCGACATCTACGCAACTCTACCGACGCAAACCCAACCACGATGCCATGAGTCGCAACTCTGCAGTGAGCGAATCATTGACTGCCGAGCGTTTCACGCCTCGTTCAATGTGCACGCTTTGCACCAGCAGCTTCGAGTTCTCGCGGTCGGCTTTCAGATCAACTCGGCCAACCATCTGGCCATTCAACATAAACGGCAATACGTAATAGCCAAACTTACGCTTTTCTTTCGGCGTATAAATCTCAATTCGATAATGAAAGTCAAATAACCGCTCGTTACGTGGGCGGCACCAAACAAGTGAGTCGAACGGTGACAACAATGCTGTGGCGAACAACCGCGTCGGCAACTTGGCAGTGCGATGAACATATGCGACTTCTTGCCAACCATCGACAGCAACTTCATGCAGCAAGCCTTGCTCAGCCATTTCGTTAACTAAAGGCTTTACGACCGCTGGTTTTTGGCGGTAGTAATCGGCCAAATCACGCATTGTCGCCACGCCGTGAGCCAACATTGCACGCACGAGCAATTCTTTGCGTGCCTCGGTTTCGCTCGGCGTTGGCATCTGCAAAATCTTTTTAGGCAACACTCGCTCGGGTAGGTCGTAGACCCGGGCAAAGTCACTGCCACGCCCACACGACATCAACTCGCCGGTCAAAAACAAATATTCGAGAGCGGTTTTTGCTTCGTCCCAGTCCCACCAGGATGATTTTTTCGTCGTGCGGGTAGATAGTTCGCGCGCGGAAGTCGACCCGTTGAGTTCGACATGTTTCAATATTCGCTTGACGAAAGTTTTATTCTCGTCGTAAAAACTCGTCAAACCCCAATGTTTTAATTTGCCTGAGCGCGCGGCATGCATCTTGAAGCGAAACATTGGGTGCAATTCAACGGGCAGGTGCGCCGCTTCGTGCCCCCAGTATTCGAAAATTTTGCCATTCGCAGTTGCCTTTGAAATTGAACCGCGATCGTGGTCGCCAAGCCTCGAAAACAACGGCAATTCTTGGCTGCGAACGAGCACATTGACCGAGTCAATTTGAATCGCGCCGAGTTTCTTGATGAGCGCAACGGCCTGGGCTGTTGTTGATTTAGTTTTGGTGCGCGGTTTGTCGAAGCCCTGTGCAGCTAAGGCCAAAGCCCGAGCGTTTTTGATCGACAGTGAATCAGGTCGTCGTGATGAAATTCTTGCCAATGTCGTGATGTCAGCGAGTTTGCCTGCTAGTCGGCAACTGAGATTGTCACAGATTTAATGACGACATCTTCAATTGGTCTGTCGCCTGGTCGAGTTGCGACGCTTTGCATCTTTTCAAGCACATCAAGACCTTTGACAACTTGACCGAACAATGAATAAAGCGGGGGCAGACCAACACCGCTTGGACCACTGACGATAAAAAATTGTGAGCCGTTTGTATTTGGGCCGGCATTGGCCATCGCCACGCTGCCGATTTGATATTTGCCAGGTTTTGGCAACTCATCGCCAAATTTATACCCGGGTCCGCCGCGACCCGAACCCTCTGGGTCACCACCTTGACACATAAAACCCTTGATGATGCGATGAAAAATTACCCCGTCGTAATAGTGGTGCGCCGCGAGAAAAACAAAATTGTTGACTGTCAGCGGTGCAGCCGCTGCATCGAGGGCAATGACCATTGTGCCGAGCGTTGTTTCAAGCGTCGCGCTATATCGCTTGGCGGGGTCGATGCCCATTGGTGGCATGCTCGCAAATCTCTTTATTTTTGCTGCTGAACCGTCAAGGGCCGGAAAATTCGAAGATTGATCGTTTGACATAGCCCTGAACCCTACACTCGTGTCATGCCAGATGCGACAGCAAACGATAACGATAAACAGATGATCGAGGCGATTGAGCGCGATCTCAACGACGTTGATCTAGCAATGGATCGTCTTGAAAAAGGCACTTACTTCAGCGATGAAGTAACCGGCGCACCGCTGTTGGCTGATTTAATTGCAGCAAACCCACTGACCCGACGAAACCCGAACTAAAACATCGGGTAGTTATCGTCAGAGACATCGCCGCTATTGCGCGGATTGCGCTTGAATAGCCGACTGAAAATTTCGACAATTTTGGCGAAAAAACTCACAGTGCCAAGTCTCGCACAAGCAACTTGGCCACGGCAACGTAACCAGCATCTGTGAGATGCACCCGATCGACAAATAGCCAGTCGGGCCGATTCAGTTCGGCGACATCG
>CAYOVI010000033.1:13153-15075 GCA_964407365.1 uncultured Ferrithrix sp. | reverse complement strand
CTCAACGGCCCAGCGGGTGATCGAAGCAATACCCACACTTGATAGCACGCGTGTGACGTTTGCGAATGTATCGCCATATTCGATGACGGTAAACCCGAATGCCACATTGCCAGGCAACACGGCCTTGCATGTCAAGGTTGGTGTGGGCGCAATCAGAGACGGTCGTGCCAACAGGTTTTCGGGCATATCAAACGACACAACTTGGAATTTCACGACTGCCGCCTCACCAGCAGTGGTCACCAACATAACTTCGTCTACCACCAATGGTTATTACCGCTCAGGTGGTGGCACTTCGCCGTCAATCCAAGTGAGATTCAATCAACCAGTCACAGTCGTCGGCACACCCGAGTTGACACTAAACGCGGCCGTGGGTGCAGTTGCAACTTATGCCAGCGGCTCGGGTACAAATACTTTGACTTTTAGTTACACAATTGGGGCGAGTCATTCGACGCTTGCCCAGTCGGGACAAAGACTAAATGCCACTGGTTTCAATTTGCCAGCAGGCGCAACGATGTCAGGGGTCACCGCGAGCACCCCCGTGCCTGCATCAATGGCAAGTGGTTCGTTGAATGCCAACAAAAATCTCGTTATCGACAACACGGCGCCAGCGCCCCAGGGTTTTATGCCGTTCCCTGGTGCAGTTGGTGTTCAGGCGACTCAAGCTCTCAACTTGATTTTTTCTGAAAATATGGCGGCAGTCAATGGCAAAAAACTTTTCATTTATAGAGCCACCGGCGACGTTCTTCATGAGACAATCACAATAGGTGCACAAACCGAAACTGCAATCACACAATTTCCAAACAACTCGGGTGCTCTCATCACGATCACGCGGCTTGGCAAATCTTCGACTGTCAACTTGGTGACTACACCCGCAACAAATTATTACGTGACCTTTGAAGCGGGTGCGTTCACCGACCTTGCAGGCAACACCAACGCAGCGCTAACGAGCACGACCGCGTGGCGATTTGAGGCAAGCCCAGACACTGTCGCACCAGTTTTGAATTTGAATCAATCAGACCCGCCACACAACATGCCCAACTTCATTTTGAATCGCAATATTGAACTGGCTTTCAGCGAAGCGGTTTCTGTGGTGTCAACCAAGACGATTCGGCTCTGCACAGGTGATGCCGATTGCGCGACACCGGTAGAAACTTTTACCCTGCCGTCAGCAAGTGTCACTTCATCAAGTGGTGGAATGCGTGTTGTAATCGACCCAGCTGCCGACTTGACGGCTTCGACGACCTATTTCTTGTTGATCGATAGCGGCGCTTTTGTCGACGGCGCGGGTAACCCGACCGCCAGTGCCGTGACTGCCGGTCAATATCAATTCACAGCTGTGGCGCCACCAGTTTCGGCACCAAGCGGTGGTGGTGGGGCGCCGGCTGGCCCAGGTGGCCCAGTTGGCCCAGCACCCATCGGCCCTGCACCGACAAATTGCGGACCACCACCGTTGCCGCCTTGCAATGTCGGCCCCGGAATAAATTTTGGCCCAGGTGGAATGATTCAAAACCCCAACGCACTCAACGGCAGCGATATGGCCAACTTGCGCCCTGACAACTTCATGAGTTTCAGACCAGACGATGCCAGGTCGCTTGGCGCTGGCGCATTGCAGAATTTTCAGCCAAACCAATTTGCTGCGCTACCCCCAACAGCGATGGCCGGTTTTGATCGCAATCAGATCAACAATCTGAACCCCGCAGCAATGGCTGGGTTTAATCAAAATCAGTTTGCCCAGTTGCCCCCGACGGCGATGGCGGGTTTTAGACCCGACCAGTTTGCCCAGTTGCCCCCGACGGCGATGGCGGGTTTTAGACCTGATCAGATGGCCCAGTTGCCCCCAACGGCGATGGTTGGGTTCAAACCTGATCAGATGGCTGCACTGCCGCCTTCGGCGATGGCAGGTTTCAAGCCAGACCAGTTTG
>CAYOVI010000033.1:12213-13053 GCA_964407365.1 uncultured Ferrithrix sp. | reverse complement strand
CTGATCAGATGGCTGCACTGCCGCCTTCGGCGATGGCAGGTTTCAAGCCAGACCAATTTGCCGTTCTTCCGCCAAATGCGTTTAATGGTTTCAAGCCAGATCAATTTTCTGAATTGCCGCCTGCCGCAATGACCGGCATGCAATTGAATCAATTCAAAGTTTTGCCACCAGCGGCAATTACTGGCATGCAGCCCGACCAGTTTGCGGCGTTGCCGCCGACGGCGATGATCGGTTTTAAGCCCGCTCAATTTGCGGCGCTGCCGCCAGATGCGTTGTCTGGCATTCAAAAAGACCAGTTCAAAGTGATACCAGCATCGGCGATGAAGGTGTTCACGCCATTTCAAATGGATTCGATGCCACCCACTGCACTTGCCGTGATTTCACCGCTGCAATTTAAGTCGTTGTCTCCCGAGGTGATTGCTTCAATGAGCCCCGAACAACGTGAAGCTTTGCCGAAGCAGGCGTTCAATGCCGCGGCAAATGCTGCGCCAACCAACATTGGCAATGCGACGGCATTAGCGGGTGCATTGACTGGTTGGAATGTGGACAAGGTTCCGGCAAATGCATTCAGCAATTTCAAACCAATCGACGCCGCAAAGCTTTCACCCGAAACTTTTTCGGCGATGAATGCGGGTCAGTTTAAGGCGATGCCACCTGCGGCATTTACCGCGCTCAAACCGACCCAAATTGGCGCGCTCGCACCCGAAGTCATGGCGGCCTTCAAACCATCACAATTAGGGGCGATGCCCGCAAACGCCTTTGGTTCGTTCAACCCAGAGCAGTTGGGTGCGTTGCCGGCTGCCGCATTTGGGGCGATGAAGCCAACTCAGGTTGGTGCGT